>JAJFKZ010000122.1 GCA_021772955.1 Gammaproteobacteria bacterium
AGACTTGGCAAAATACAGTTCACAAAAATTAAGGCGAATTGTCGAAAGACTGAATCATCAACCAAGAAAATGTCTTGGTTGGCGTTCATCATATGAAGTATATTATGGCGTGAGTGTCGCACTTATGATGTGAATTCACAACCTTATAGATCCTGAAGGTAAGTTCGGTCTTTTCGGTGCCTTAGGTGCAGGAGGCTTCAATCTCTTTGTTCAGTTAACAACAAATTTGATATTGACAGATTTCAATTTGGGAAGATCTCTGCGATGTATTAGTTTGACAGATATTCTTGTATCAGCTGCGATTGGAGCTGTTGCTCCATCTTTCATCGGTAATGTTGTATTAGGTAAAGCAGGCCCAGCAGGGCTAACTCAAGGGCAGAATGCCTTTATATTTGCTACGAAAGCTCTTCCGGTTGGATTTGCGCTTAAAAAAGGCATACCAGATGTACGTGTGAGCGATTTTACCGAGAATAGTTGCGAAGATGAATGTAGTAGCCTCAAGTTGACAAACATCCTCAGCGATATTGTTCAGTAATGAGTATTTTTGAAATTGATATTAAGGTTCTGATTGTTTTATTTCTGGCTATTGAATTATTCGGAGTAATAATAAGTGCGTATTTTTGGAATAAAAAACCTAAGTTACGTCGATTACCTATTTTAGCAAGTACATTTGCAGGGTTCTTATCTGTATTACTGAACCCAGAAATTAGTGGGTTTATTGAGAGCATCAAAGTCGTTGCATTATCATTTGTATTAGGGCTTGGATTTTATTTTTCAGTATGGATCCAATGTAAGGATTAGCTGCAAGCAAATAGTTTATCCCGAGCTAAAATAGTTAGTGCCGATGGCCTGATCACCCAAATGACCCACGGCAACGGCACATTCACTGTGCTAAGCTATGACCTGCAAGGCCGCATGCTGGATAAAACCCTGTTCGCACAGGATGGTATCACGGTTATGGACGAACGCTTCTATCAATACGACGCCGACAGCAACATCACCGCCCGCACCGGCACACCGGGTGAGCAACGCTATGCCTATGATGCTGTGGATCGACTGGTTGAACAGATCATTGCCGGCGACAAAAGCATTCAATACAGTTATGACCTCAATGGCAACAGACTGACAAGAACAATGGCTAGCGGCACGGACAGCAACGAACAAACACTGAGCTATCAGCCAGACAGCAACCGCCTGCTCGAGGTCAACGCCACCGAACTGCCCAATCGCGCCACACAAAGCCAACAGTCGTGGAACTACAACCAGGCCAACCGCATGCACCAGTATCTGCAGGGCGGTGTTATCAGTACACAATACATCATCAATAGCCAGGGCCAGCGCAGCCACAAGATCGACACTCAAACAGACGCACAGACCATCTATCAGTATGGACTGGCGGGCTATCAGATCATCGGCGAAAGCACCACAGATACAACAAACAACAGCACCGGCAAAGACTATATCTGGCTGGATGGCGAGCCAATAGCACAGATAGATATGGACAATGGCATCGACACCATCAGCTACCTGCACACTGATCACCTACTCACATCAAGGCTGGCCACGGATAGCACAGGCCAGATCATCTGGCGCTGGGAAGGCGAAGCGTTTGGGGATGTGCCTCCACAGGAGATGTCAGGTGTCACCATCAATCTCAGGTTCCCAGGCCAATACTACGATAAAGAGTCCGGGCTGTTCTACAATATGTTCCGGGATTACAACCCGGCTACAGGGCGGTATGTGCAGAGTGATTTGATTGGGTTGGATGGGGGAATGAATACTTATGCATATGTTTTGTTGAACCCGAATACACTCACAGATGCACTTGGTCTGCAGTCGGACAACCCACTTCCATCTCCAGCGTGTATTCAAGGAGGTATGTCATGCTTGTGTGTAATAGCCCCATGGGCATGTGATATAGAGCCTGAAGATGTTATCAATTTCCTTGTCACAGAAGTAGCAGAAGATTGTCAAATTAGATGTTTTGTTGATTGTACAATATCACTTATTATAGGGGATGCTCGTACAAAAATTATAGATGCTGGACTCGAAGAGAGCGCAAAACGTATAGCTAATAAACTTGTTAAGGCTGGGGCAACATTCGGAAGAAAATTAATTCCATATATAGGTGCTATTTCTTCGATAAATGATGTAAAGTGTTATGCTAAATGCATAATTATTGTAGATTAAATATATGACTAGTGATAGATCAAAAAAAACGTTATTGTATTCATTACTAATTGTTATTCTATTGTTTTTATTTGTAATAACTGAATATATTAGATTTCTGCTTAGAAATCATATCCCTTTCAATAAATTTAGTGATTTAGAAAATATAAAATCATTCTTTATTACAATACCTGGTATAGCTTCAGTCTCTCTATTATTCGGTATTTCATCTTATTATATTTATTTAATTATTATGAAAAAATTTGATTGAAATGACTCAAAAAACCTCTGAAGATCAAGAGCTTTTCCGTAGCATCGAAGGGGGGGCGACATGAACAGCATCGATGATGTCCTTAGCTATCAGCCCGGCAGCAACCGCCTGCTCGAGGTCAACGCCACCGAACGGCCCAACCGTGCCACACAAACACAACAGTCATGGAGCCACAACCAAACCAACTATATCACCAGTATCTGGAAGATGGTGTTATCAGCACGCAATACATCGTCAACAGCCAGTGTCAGAGTAGCCACAAGATTGACACAGCACAGTAGTGATCCATTATCATTAATAATGATTTGTGGATATTATAATGTTTAATATTATGAATATACCAATTAAATATCTTGTGGTTATATTGTTTATAATTGAGATAACATTATCATCGATAGTTTATTTATCAAATATAGATCATAAATTATTTTTCTTAAAATCATACCATGATGTTGCTATTTCAGCATTACCATTTAATATAGTGTTACTGATGGTAATCTATATTATATCTACCGGATATTTGGACAAGATAAAAAATAAATATTATTTGGCTATATCGCTTATTGCGGCTTTAGTGACACAGGTATTAAGTATGTTTACGCATGGCTTCGTTTATATCGCTGAAGTATATGCAATTATACATATATATATCCTTGTTGGGATATTTACTTTCGGAATTTATGTGTATTTTATCTATAAATCAAAAAATAATAATGATCGAAATTGAAATCAACATCACCGATCTGCCCAATCGCGCCACACAAAGCCAACAGTCGTGGAACTACAACCAGGCCAACCGCATGACCGCCTACCTGCGCGATGGCGCCATAATCACCGACTACATCGTCAACAGCCAGGGCCAGCGCAGCCACAAGATTGACAGCCACTCAGACGCACAAACCATCTATCAGTATGGACTGGAAGATCATCAGCGAAACCAGCGCAGATGTTTGTTGTATCTGCTACAACAAACAACAGCACCGGCAAGGACTATCTCTGGCTGGCTGGAGAGCCGGTGGCACAGTTACATGCTTGCATCAGCTTGCCGAATTTCAGCGCAGACAGCTATGTGGCGGTGGCGCATCATCACCAACTGCAGCGCTTGCGACTGTTCAGATTGACCGCCGACTGACGCTGAACCATGTTTGGTGCAGCGAAATGGCTGCTTACACTTCGCCATAACTGGCGGCATCGCCGATCCAGCGCTGGATCAATGCGGTTTCTGCTCTGGGGGCCTTTTCGTTGATGGCATCGGCCAGCGCGATGGCCTGATCCAGCAGCCCGTGATCCTTGCTCAGGTCGGCGATGCGCAGCTGCTGAATACCGGTCTGGCGCGTGCCCAGCACTTCCCCGGCGCCGCGCAGTTGCAGATCCTGCTCGGCGATGTAGAAACCGTCGTTACTCGCGCGCATGGTCTGCAGGCGCGCACGGGCCATCTCGCCCAGCGGTGCCTGGTACAGCAACACGCAACTGGAAGCTTCACTGCCGCGACCAACCCGGCCGCGCAGCTGATGCAATTGCGCCAGGCCCAGCCGTTCGGCATTGTCGATGACCATCAGGCTGGCGTTGGGCACGTCAACACCAACCTCGATCACCGTGGTGGCCACCAGCAATTGCACCAGGCCATCGCGAAAGCGCTGCATGATGCGCTCCTTGTCGGCCGACTTGAGACGACCATGCACCATGTCGATGCTCAAGCCTGGCAAGGCCTGGCGCAGCGATTCGGTGGTTTGTTCGGCCGCTTGAGCTATCAGTTGCTCGGATTCTTCAATAATGGTGCAGACCCAGTAGGCTTGTCGGCCTGAGGCGCAGGCCTCGGCCAGCCGCTGCATGACCTGATCACGGCGATCACTGCTGATGACCACGGTGGTGACTGGTTTGCGGCCGGGTGGCAACTCGTCGATGATGGATACCGCCAGACCGGCATAGGCAGTCATGGCCAGCGTGCGCGGGATCGGGGTGGCAGTCATGATCAGTTGATGTGGACGCAATTGATCGCCGCTGCCCTTGTCACGCAGTGCCAGTCGCTGCCCGACACCGAAGCGATGTTGCTCATCGACGATGACCAGGCCGAGTTGATGAAACTGTACCGCTTCTTGCATCAGCGCATGGGTGCCGATCACCAGGCACTGGCCAGCCGCGATCTGGGCCAGTGCGGCCGCGCGTTTTTTGCCGGTGATCCGTCCGGTCAGCCACACCACCGGCACGCCCAGAGGTTGAAACAGTTGCTGCATGGTATGCAGGTGCTGTTCGGCCAGCAGCTCGGTGGGGGCGACGATGGCGACCTGTAGCGCGCTGGCCAAAGCCACAGCGGCTGCGGCTGCGGCCACCAGCGTCTTGCCTGAACCGACATCGCCTTGCAGCAATCTCAGCATCGGCTTCGAGCGCGCCAGATCGGCGCTGATTTCCTTGATCACACGCCGTTGTGCAGCAGTCAGTTGAAATGGCAACTGCTGCAGCATTTGCAGCCACAGGCGCTGATTGGTTTGTACCGGTGCGGCCAGTTTTTGCAACTGCAGGTTGAGTCGTTTCATGGCCAGATGATGGGCCATCAGCTCTTCCAGAATGACGCGCCGCTGGGCGGGATGACGGCGCTCCAGTATGGCCTGCAGATCGGCATCCACCGGCGGTCTGTGCAACACCTGTAAGGCCGCTTGCAACACCGGCAAGCGAAACTGTTTGCGGATCGCCTCGGGCAGCAGTTCCCGCAGCTGCAGTTGATCTTCGTTCAGCAGCTTCAGCGCCTGATCGGTCAGCTGCAGCCAGCGATGCTGCTTGATGCTGCTGCTGGATGGATACACCGGGGTCAGGGTCTGCTGTTCGATGCGGTGCATTTGCCGCGAGCTGATGCGCTGGCAGCTGGGGTGGACCATTTCCAGCCCCTTGTAGCCGGCCCGGACTTCACCGAAGCAGCGCAGGTGGCCACCGGCTTTGTAAGCCTGCTGCTGGGCCTGATTGAAATAGAAAAAGCGCAAATAAATCAGTCCGGTACCATCGTTGAGCACAACGATCAGCGAGCGACGGCGACCAAACACCACATTGGCGTATTCGATCTTGCCGTTCACCAGCACGCGCATGCCTGGTGTCAGGCTACCGATCTCGGTCAGGCGGGTGCGATCCTCGTAACGATAGGGTAGATGCAGCAACAGATCATGGGTGTAGTGAATGCCAAGTTCGTTGAGCTGCTCGCGAAACTTGACGCCAACGCCGCGCAGCTGCAACAGCTCATCATTGCTGCTGCTGGACATGCATGACGCCGTCGATTTCGATGAGCGCACCTTTGGGCAAGCCGCTGACGGCCACGGCAGCGCGCGCCGGATAGGGTTTGGGCATGTGCTCGGCCATGATTTTATTGACCGTGGCAAAGTCGTCCATACTCAGCAGATAAACATTCAGCTTGACCACATCGGCCAGGCTGCCGCCTGCAGCCGTGCAAACGGCAGCAAGGTTGCGAAACACCTGATGCAGTTGCAACTCGAGATTGTCGCCGACCAGTTCCATGCTGTCCGGGTCCAGACCGATCTGGCCGGAAAGATAAACCGTGCCAGCGGCTGCGACTGCCTGTGAGTAGGTGCCGATGGCAGCCGGTGCCGTGCTGGTGGAAATGGTCTGTTTCATCTGTGTCATGGGCCTGGTTTCATTTTAAAGGGGTTGTCGGTAGTACAGTTGGTCACGTCCAGTCCGAACAGCGTCAGCCGGTGATTGCGTGGCCCACTATGCCCAAGCACTTTCTTGCGCGTTGAAAGTTACAGTATTGGTGTAGGATCACTAGCGTCAGTCTCTGTTGCATCATCGGCGGTGCTTGCAGGCCCTGACTTTTGTACCGCTGGTGAGCGCAGTTCACGTTCGATTTTGACCACATACGGATTGTGATGCAAGCGCTTGATGACCCGCGCCAGATGATCGCGGTTGCGAATGCTGAGCAGAAACATCAGCGTCGCGGAATTTTCCTCGCCAGCCGGTTGTTCGACGTGCACGATGTTGGTATCGGCGCGGCCGATGCTTTGTGAGATGCTGGCGAGTACGCCGCTGCCATTGATGCAGTACAGTCGCAGCAGGGAGTGGAAGCTGCGCGTCATGGCCTGCGCCCAGGCCACCGAAATCTGCCGTTCCGGATGCTTCTGGCATAAATGCTGGCCCAGCTTGCACTCGCGTCGATGGATGGCGATGCCGCTACCGGTATGCACATACGCGATGATGTTATCGCCGGGAATCGGATAACAACAATTGGAGAACAGCATGGCCGTGCCTTCATCACCGGAAATGGTCATTGCTTCCTGATCATCCGGTGCCTGTTCACCATCGCGACGCTGCAGCAATGGCAACAATTTGGCGGCGGCGATGTTGGCGAGCATGTCACCGTGTGCCAGCTTGATCAGCAGGTCTTCGATGCGCTCCAGGTTGTGGCGCCGCAGGTAACGTTGCAGTCGGCGTTTGGGCACATCCTCCAGCGAACAATGGTAGGCGGACAGGGCCTTTTCCAGCATGCGATGACCCAGTGTGGCGCTGTCGGTCAGATCCAGTTCACGCAATGAATGCCGGATGGCCGCACGCGCCTTGCTGCTGTTGACAATGTGCAGCCATTGCGGCTTGGGCTTACTGTTGGCGCGTGTTTCGATGTCCACGGTTTCACCTGAGACCAGCTCGTAACTGAGTGGCACGGTCAGGTTATCCACCTTGCAGCCCCAGGCGTGGTTGCCGATTTCAGTATGAATAGCGTAGGCAAAATCCAGTGCGGTAGAGCCTTTGCGCAAATCGATGATGCGGCCTTTGGGGGTAAACACGAAGATTTGATCCGGGTACAGTTCGGCCTTGATCGAATCCAGCATCTGCACAGAGCTGGTGTCGTCTCTGGCCGGGTCAAACAAATGTGTGAACCAACCACGCACACGGGCAGTGCGATCACGCTGGTCGGCTTCGTACTTGTAGGCCCAGTGCGCGGCTTGGCCGTGTTCGGCAACCTCGTTCATCTCCTCGGTACGAATCTGGATTTCCAGTGTGGTGTTGTCGTCGGTCTTGACGATGGTGTGCAGCGACTGATAACCATTGGATTTGGGCAGGGCAATGTAGTCCTTGAAGCGTCCGGGGATGGGTTGATAGATCTGATGTGCAGCGCCCAATGCCATATAGCACTTGCCCAGCGTGTTGGTGATTACGCGCAGCGCGATGATGTCGGTGACTTCATCCAGCGACAGATTCTTGTCAACCATTTTGCGATAGATGCTGTACGGAGTCTTACAGCGGCTCTTGATGTCGCAGTGAATGCCATGGGTTTGCATGGCCCGGCGCAGTAGTTGGCTGTGCTTGCGTATCTGCCTGCGTTGATCGCCGTACATGCTTCTCGCGCGTTTGGAAAGTACTTCGTAGCGGCGTGGATGCAAGTGCTTGAAACCCAGGTCTTCGAGCTCATCGCGGAATTTCTGCAAGCCCAGACGACCGGCCAGCGGCGCATAAATTTCCAGTGTTTCGCGCGCTATACGGGCCTTGGCCGCAGGTGTCATGGCGCCCAGAGTGCGCATGTTATGGAGTCGATCGGCAAGTTTGATCAGCAGCACCCGCAGGTCGTTGACCATGGCCAGGATCATCTTGCGGAAGCTTTCTGCCGTGGCTTCCTGGCGGGTGCGAAATTTGACCTGATCCAGTTTGGTGACGCCATCGACCAGATAGGCGATGGTTTCGTTGAATTCACGTTTCAGCTGTGCATAGCTGATGCTGGTGTCTTCGATGGTGTCGTGCAATATGGCGGCACAGATGCATTCGTGATCCAGGCGCAGCCCGGCCAACAGCAGCGCGACTGCGATCGGGTGGTGGATATAGGGTTCGCCACTTTTGCGAAATTGACCTGCATGCGCCTGCGTACCGAGCTGGATTGCCTTGTCGACCAGCTCAATCTGGTCTTGTGGGAGGTATTGCTGCAGGCAACCGCGCAGCTCGCGCAATACCTTGGGCTCGCGACGGGTGTCTGGCTTGCGGGGAGCTTCAGCGGTCGTCGGCCTCGTCATCCTGCATTTGCTCGCGTTCGTGTTCAGCCGCTGCGCGCGCTGCGTCCAGCTGCAGCTGCATGTCACTGACCAGTTCGTTGGTGATCAGTCCGTCGGCAATCTCGCGCAAGGCTACCACGGTCGGCTTGTCGCCTTCCTCGGCAACCAGTGCTTCGCTGCCGTGAGCGATCTGGCGAGCACGCTTGGACGCCGTCAAAACCAGTTCAAAACGGTTTTCGACGTGATCCATGCAATCTTCAATGGTAATTCGGGCCATGTTGTTTACTCAGACGATTCATAGGACAGACTGACTATTGTAAACCATCAGACCACCAGCGTGTATGCGGCGTTCCGCTTAGGATCAATATGCGGACTAACTGCTCAACTGTCTGGAAACAGCTGGCTGATCTTTGCTTGCAGACGCTCACGTCGACAGCGCAGTGCGGTGATGATGGCCAGCAGCTGTTGCAGAGTCTGTGCGTAATCATCGTTGAGCAACAAAAAATCATACTCCGGCCAGTGTGACAGTTCGGTTCTGGCAGCAGCCATGCGTCCGGCAATCACTGATTCGCTGTCCTGGGCACGCTGTCGCAGGCGCGATTCCAGTGTGTCCAGTGACGGTGGCAGCACGAAAATCCCGACCGTGTCCGGAGCCAGTTGGCGAATTTTCTGGGCCCCCTGCCAGTCGATTTCCAACAGCACGTCCAAGCCTGCTGTCAGCAACGCTTGGGTGGCACTGCGCGAGGTGCCATAGCGGTTGCCGAACACTTCGGCATGTTCCATGAAGTCATTATCGAGCAGGCGTTGCTGGAATTGCGCATTGCTGACGAAGTGGTAATCGATGCCATCGCGTTCACCCGGGCGTGCGGCGCGGGTGGTATAGGAGACCGACAGGCGGCAGCGCGAGTCGCGCTCCAGCAGACCATGAATCAGGCTGGTTTTACCGGCGCCCGAAGGCGCCGAGACGATGATCATGGCGCCGGTTTGCGCCTGATCGATGCGGGTGCTGGCTGGGTTATTCAATGTTTTGCACTTGTTCACGTAGTTGCTCAATCAGTACTTTCAGATCGATGGCGGTTTGACTGGTACGTGGATCAATGGATTTTGAGCCCAAGGTGTTGGCTTCGCGGTTGAACTCCTGCATCAGAAAATCCAGGCGTCGCCCGACCGGCTCGCTGCTTTGCAAGGTCACCCGCGCTTCCTTGACGTGCCCGTCCAGGCGGTCTAACTCTTCATCCACATCCATTTTCTGCGCCTGCATGGCCAGTTCCTGTTCCAGTCTTCCCGGTTCGGTATCCAGCTGTAATTGTGCCAATCGATCCAATAGGCGCTGCTGCAGTTGTTGGCGAATTTCCGGCAACCAGGCGCGCACCTGCAGCACCAGCTCGGCGATCGCCTGCAGCCGCTGTTCCAGTAGCTCGGCCAGGTGCTGGCCTTCGCGTTGCCGTTGCGCACTGAGCTGCTGCAGTGCCGTTTCCAGCAGCGTACCGGCCTGTTCCTGCAGCGGTTGCAGGTCGGGTGTTGTGTGCTCAATCATGCCCGGCCAGTTGAGCCAGGTCAGCGGCTCAGGCGCGGCTTCCACCTGCAGCAGATCGCAAAGCTGGGCATGTGCTGCGAGCAGACTCTGGGCCAGTGTCTCGTTCACGTTCAGATTTGCAGCCAGGGCGTCATCGGCGGGCTGAAAGCGCAATACTGCTTCCAGCCGTCCGCGCCGGATGTGTTGTGCGAGGATTTCCCGAAAACTGTTTTCAAGCGCGCGAAAATCGTCCGGCAAACGCATGCTGATGTCCAGAAAACGGTGATTGACTGCGCGTATTTCCCAGCTCAACTGACCCAGTTCGTCATCCAGGCTGGCACTGGCGTAGGCGGTCATGCTGTTGGTCATGTAGTTTCCAGAGGAGTTGCTGGTGGCATCATGGTAACCTTGTTGGCTGATATCAACAATAATGACAACTCATGAACAGAACAGATGGACGAGCAGCAGACCAATTGCGTCCGGTGCTAATTGAGCGCCACGTGAACATGCATGCCGAGGGCTCGGTGATGATTCATTGCGGCCGCACCCAGGTGCTGTGCACGGCCAGCATTGAAGAACGGGTGCCACCCTGGCTGCGGGGCAAGAAACAGGGCTGGGTCACTGCAGAATACGGCATGCTGCCGCGCGCCACCGGCAGCCGCAATCAGCGCGAGGCCAGTCGTGGCAAGCAAGGTGGCAGAACGCTGGAAATTCAGCGCTTGATCGGGCGTTCGTTACGTTCGGTGGTAGACCTGGAGGCGCTCGGTGAGCGCACCGTGACGCTGGATTGTGACGTGATCCAAGCCGACGGCGGCACCCGCACGGCCAGCATTACCGGCGCCTGGGTTGCATTGGTGGATGCGCTTGCGGCACTGCGGCGCAATAAAAACATCAAGCCGGAAATCCTGCATGGTCAGGTGGCTGCAGTTTCGGTTGGCGTGGTCGCAGGCGGCGTGTTGCTGGATCTGGACTACAGCGAAGACAGCACAGCCGAGACCGACATGAACCTGGTCAAGAATGCCGCTGGTGGCTACATCGAGGTTCAGGGTACCGCCGAAGGTCATGCTTTTCGTGACCACGAGCTGCAGCAAATGCTGGTTGTGGCGGATAGCGGAATCAAGCGCTTGCTGGAGGCGCAAATTCAGGCTCTGAACAGCAATTCGGTCGCGCCAGGCAAATCAGCCTGAGCTGCATCTGCGCCTATGTCTGTCGGCATAAGTCATACTGAACCCGTTCTGGCGAGCATGCTGATGGTGGCGACGTGACGCACAATGAGCCCGGCAAACTGGCGCAATTGGCTGTGGCCACAGCCAACCCCGGCAAACTGCGTGAATTGGCCGAATTACTGGCAACACAGCAGATCGAGGTGCTCGGGCTACAGCATTTTGCACTTGATTCGATAGCCGAGACCGGGCTGACCTTTGTCGAAAACGCGTTACTGAAAGCCAGGCATCTGGCTTGCATGCTGACTGACGAAACCACAATCCGCGCTCCGCTAGCGGTCCTGGCCGATGATTCCGGGTTGGTGGTGCCCGCCCTGCAGGGCGCGCCGGGTCTGTATTCTGCGCGTTACAGCGGTGCTGATGCCGGTGACGCTGACAACAATCGCCTGCTGCTGGACAACATGCGGCATCTGCACGGTGAACAACGACGGGCGTGGTTCCACTGTACGCTGGTCTGTTTGCGGCATGCAACCGATCCGGATCCGCTGCTTGCGGTAGCGCGTTGGCATGGCCACATTGCTGACCGTGCCAGCGGCTGCTATGGCTTCGGTTACGATCCGCTGTTCGTGCCTTCGGGCATGCAGCAATCGGCGGCCAGCATGGTGCCGGCAGACAAAGCGCGCCTGAGTCATCGTGGTCAGGCGCTGCAACTGCTGCTGCGCATGCTGCCGGAGTGGTGGTGATCGAGTCCGCGGCAGCTGACATCGCGCAGGCCGCGGCGCCGGCATCGGGCGATAGCCAGACCTTGTCACTGCAAGGCCTACCGCCACTGGGTTTGTATGTGCACTTGCCCTGGTGCGTGCGCAAATGCCCGTATTGCGATTTCAATTCCCACCCGTTGCGAGTGCAGTTACCGGCCGCTGAGTACATCGACGCACTGCTGGCTGATCTGGATCAGCAGTTGCCATTGGTGTGGGGGCGACCGGTGCAAACGGTGTTTTTTGGTGGCGGCACGCCCAGCCTGTTCAATGGCGCCCAGATCCAGCGCTTGCTGAACGGCATTCGGAACCGTCTGCGGTTGGTACCGAATGCAGAAATCACACTGGAAGCCAATCCAGGCACGGTTGAGCATGATCATTTTGCCGCTTATCGTGATGCTGGTGTCAATCGCATCAGTCTGGGGGTGCAAAGCTTCGCCGATAAGGCGTTGCAAGCGTTGGGCCGTATTCATGGTGGCGCTGAGGCGGTGACGGCGATTCACAAGCTGCGTCAGGCTGGCTTCGACAATTTCAACATTGATCTGATGTACGGTCTGCCCGGGCAGGACCAAGCTGCGGCTGTTGCTGATATCCAGCGCGCGCTGGAGCTACAACCCACGCATGTATCCCATTATCAGCTTACGCTGGAACCCAACACCCTGTTTGCACATCGACCACCAGTGCTGCCGGATGAGGATACGATTGCCGCCATGCAGGAGGCCTGCGCCGAGCAATTGCAGCTGGCAGGCTTTGCGCAGTACGAGGTTTCAGCCTGGAGCCTGCCGCAGCAGGATTGTCGCCACAATCTGAATTACTGGCAGTTCGGTGACTATCTGGCGATCGGTGCCGGTGGCCACGGCAAGCTGACCCTGCCGGCCGAGCAGGCGATTGTGCGGTATGTGCGACAGCCCAGTCCGAAACGCTACCTGCTGGCGCAAACTGCAGGCGACTGGGATCAACGCCGCCACTACCCGACCGACCAGGAACTGGTGTTCGAATTCTTTCTCAACGCGCTGCGTTTACGCAGCGGTGTGCAACTGGCGCTGTTCAATCAGCGCACCGGGCTGGACCGTGTTGTGCTGGAGCCGATGCTGCAGGAAGCCCAACAGCGAGGCCTGGCACAGTGGCGTGATGACCAATTGCTGATCACGGATCTGGGCTGGCGATTTCTGAATGATTTGCAGGCGGTGTTTCTGCCTGCTGGTAAAAACGCTGGAGCTAATGCGGCCGTACATGGTCTTAGCAGCTGACGATCAGTGCAATCAAGACGAGGTACACATGTTCAGACAGACAGTCAGGTTTTTATCGGTTACAAGTTTGCTGTTGTTGCCGCCACTGCTGGCGCAAGAACCGTCGCTGCAGCAGGTGCTGGATCATTATCGTGATGCGCTGGGGGGTGAGCAGGCCATTGCTGCGGTGCGCACGGTGCGTATCGAGGGTGAGACCCTGACGCCAGCTGACGGCGACATGAATGCAACGGCAACAGTCAGCCCGGATCAGGATGTCAGCATTAGCAAAGCAATGCCATTCACGGCCTGGTATCAACTGCCGGAAAATCGTCTGCGCCTGCAATACATGTATCTGGGCGTGCCCGGGGTGGTCAGTTACGACGGCGCACAGGGCTGGCACATACCGCCGGTAATCAGCAATCGCCAAGCGCTACCGATGACCGGCGTTGACTTGCTGAACATACGTGAACAGGCGGATTTTTTCGGTCCGTTGATCAATTCGGCCACAAAAAACGTGCAGCTGAAGCTTTTGTCACCACAGCAGATGGACGACCGCAGCGTGCAGCGCATTGAAGTCAAACGTCAATTAATGTTGGCGCCAGAACCCACACCGGCCACCGGTTCCGAGCCTGCGGAGCAAAGTAATGCGCAGCAGCAAGATGTGCATGAACCCATCATTGAAACGTCCATCTGGAAACTGGACAGCGCCAGCGGCTTGCCGGTGGAAGTTGAGTCCGAGGAGCGCACCGAAGACGGCAGCGTGCAGAAGTTCACGGTGAGCTACAGTGATTATCGAGCGGCAGGCCCGATCATCTGGCCACATCGAGTGGTCACCGACGCTGGCTCAGGCAACCAGCAGATCAATGTGTTGAGCAAAGTCAGCATCAACATACCGCTGGATCAAGTGCAGTTCGATTATTCGCCGTCGCTGCAATAAAGTTTTTGCGCTCAATACAAGCCGGTAAGTCGGCACTGAAAATCGGCGACTTCAGCCCGCGCTTTTTCTCAACGCGTGCTGGCGCGCCCGCTCACGCAGGCTGGCCTCGCGTTCGGGTGTCAACAGGTCAATGCAGTGCGGACAGCTGATATCGGCCCGGTACTGTGGCGAAGCCATATCGCCGGCGCTCAGCGGCATGCGGCAGGCGTAGCAGATGGGCTGGTCGGTGGGCTGCAACTGGTGGTCAACGCACACCCGATCATCAAACACAAAGCATTCACCGTACCAGCTGGATTGTGATTCGGGGATCGTTTGCATGTAGTTGAGAATGCCACCATGCAGCTGATAAACGTTTTCGAAGCCCTGTTGGCGCAGCCAGGCACTGGCCTTTTCGCAACGGATGCCACCGGTGCAGTACATGGCCACATGCCGGTCATGCTGTGGATCCAGTTCCCGGGCTACATAATCGGCAAAGTCACGAAAATTGCGGGTTTGGGGGTCTTCGGCACCGGCAAAACGACCCAACCCGACTTCGTAATCGTTGCGCGTATCAATCACGCGCACATCATCGCGACGGATCAGCGTATCCCATTGCGCCGGTGCCACGTGCTCACCACCGAATTGTTCGATATCGATACCCGGCTGGCCAAAGCTGACAATCTCCCGGCGCAGTTTCACCAGCATGCGCTTGAATGGCATGTGGGTAGCGGTGCTGCTGCGCCAGTCAAGGGTTTCCAGGCCGGCCTGGCTGTGCAGCCAGTCAAACATGTTCTGTAAGCCCTGCTCGCTGCCGCAGACGGTGGCATTGATGCCCTCGCTGGCCAGTAATATTGTGCCCAGCAAATTGTTTTCCAGACACAGCTTGTGCAGGCGTGCACGCAGCTCACCGGGTCTTTCGATGGGGGTGAAGCGGTAAAACGTGGCTATATGAATCGGGCTGGTCATAAGCAATAAAATCTGAATCGGATGCTGCTGCCTAATATGTGGCAAGCCGCGGCCAAATGCAACGCAAGTCCGCATTGTTTACTGGCAGTGGACGTGGTCGTGAAGATGGCAGCATAATCAAGTTCCGAATTAGCCAGGAAAATTGGCAAGGAGATAGGACATGCACAGATTACCAGTGAAATTTCTGTTGTCGGCCGGGCTGTTCCTGTGCTGCTGGTGCAGCGCCTGGGCCGAGGATTTCTCGATTGAACTGGCCGCAACTGCTGGCGCGGATGGCTACGACGGCCGGGTCTTGTTGATCCTGAGTGTGGATGGGGAGGATGAGCCGCGCTTCCAGGTGAAATCCAGCTATACCGCTCCGCAGATTTTTGGTATCAATGTTACTGGTTTCAGCCCCGCTGCAGCGGTGGTCATCGGTACGGGTGTACCGGGTTTTCCAATGGCTGATCTGTCGCAGCTGCCCAAGGGTGAGTATTATCTGCAGGCGGTGCTGCACAGGTACCAGAACTTTCATCTGGCCAATGGTAAAACGGTGCAGTTGCCGGCCGCGCGTGGCGCCGGGCAGAACTGGCGCAAGGCGCCCGGCAATATCATCAGCCAGCCACAAAAGATCCAGTTTGATCCCCACCGTCAGGGCAGCATCAAGGTGGTACTCGATACCGTGTTAGCGCCGATCGAGGAACCGCAGGATAGCGAGTTTATCCGTCACTTCAAAATCAGGAGCGAGCGCCTGTCCAGGTTCTGGGGCACTGATGTCTATATCCGCGGACATGTGCTGGTGCCCAGAGGGTTCGACCAACATCCGCAGGCACAATACCCATTGGCCATATTCCACGGCCATTTTCCGGCAGATTTTGGTGGTTTTCGGACCACGCCGCCGGATGTGGACCTGGAATGCGAGTACAGCAAACGGTTTCAGCATCCCTGCTACAACCGCGTACAGCAGGAGGAAGCCTATCGGCTGTATCAACTCTGGATTGCCGATGATTTTCCGCGCCTGCTGATCGTCGAAATCGATCATTCCAATCCCTACTACGATGACAGCTATGCGGTCAACTCGGCCAATCTCGGCCCTTATGGTGATGCCATCACCTACGAATTTATTCCGGCGCTGGAGCAGCAGTTTCGCGGGCTTGGCCAAGCTTGGGCGCGGTTCATGTACGGCGGTTCCACCGGTGGCTGGGAGGCACTGGCGGCCCAAATCAAATACCCGGATGAATACAATGGTGCATTTGCCGCCTGCCCGGATCCGATCGACTTCCGGCAACTGGAGGTGACCAATATTTACGCGGATGACAACGCCTACTGGTGGCGCGGGCCATTCGGTCGGGTCGCCAAACCGGCTCATCGCGATAACCAGGGGCATTTATCGTACACGGCTGAAATGGAAAACCAGATGGAACTGGTGCTGGGCACAAAATCACGTTCCGGTGCGCAGTGGGATATCTGGGAAGCAGTGTTCTCGCCCATGGCCGAAGATGGTTATCCGCAGCGTATCTGGGACAAGCGCAGCGGCAAAATTGATCATCGGGTGGCAGACTACTGGCGCGAAAATTATGATCTTCGCCATATCCTGGAGCGGGATTGGGCCACTCTGGGACCGAAGCTGCAGGGCAAGCTTCATATCTATGTTGGTGACATGGATAATTATTATCTGAACAACGCCGTCAAACTGATGGAGGATTTTCTGAACACCACCAACTTTGGCGGCGAGCTGACCTATGGCGATGGTGACGAGCACTGCTGGAACGGTGATCCGGATTTACCAAACGCCGTCAGCCGACTGCGCTATAACAGCATGTACGTGGACAAGATTTTGCAGCGCATCAAGGTCACGGCGCCGGCGGGTGCTGATCTGAGCAGCTGGAGGTACTGATCCGGGTTGCCACAAACTTCGCACCCGGCAGTGCCAGCTGGCGCTGCCGGGTGCGGTCAGTAGATCCCGGGCCAGTTGCTAGAAGCGAATGATGACGTACGGATCCAGAGGCGGCCGTCCGGGGTTGGAACTGTCAAAGATGATGTATTTGCAGCCGGGCTCAGTCATGCATACAGTGTTGTCCGTGCGTACTTTCTGCTGGCTCGGTCGACTGGCACTGACGTTGAAAGTATGCACCGGCCGGCCATCCTCGTTGCTGAATGGGGTATCTTCAGGGAAAATAATGGTGACCTTCTTGTTGGTCACAAAATCGATCTTTGCGCCGGGTGCAGTGACGACCTGATGTTGTGCCGTTTCCGGGGGCTTGTTGACAGCTGCGGGAACATCGATGTCGACAGTGCATTTAGGCTGACAGTGGGAGTCGTCAGCTGGTTGTGCCAGCGCGGGGCTGACGACTGACAACGCGGCAGGCAGTAGCGCCAGTAGAAATAACATCGTGATGGATGCTTTCATTATTCTTCTCCTTGGGTTGACGTGAGAGGATTGGAAGTCACCGGGTCGATGAGCGCGGCAAAATTAGGATCGTCCCAGAACTGTTCCAGGCGCGGATCTTTGGTCAACAGAAACAAGGGCAGACCCAGCTCCAGGGCCCGATTGAAGCTGCCGGCGGCCTGTTCGATCTGGCCTAGCAACAACTGGGCAGAGGCCACCATGGTCAGCGCGTTGATATTAAGCGGCTCGTATTGCGGCAACTCGGCCAATGTTTCACGTGCTGCCGTGTTATCACCCAGCGCGGCAAATTGCTCTGCCAGACAGGCGTGCGCCTCGCCATCCTGCGAGTTGATCGCCAGGCGGGCCAGGGCATTATTAACCGTAAGTTGATGGTAGTGTGCCGCATCCTGCTGGCGTCCTGGTTGGGCCGCTATGGCCCAGGCCAGGAAACCGGCATAGCGAAAATCCGCCGGGCTCATGGCCAGTGCGCGCTCAAACATGGCCTCGGCTTGACTGAAATCGCCGGCAAAAAAGTAGTTGGTGCCGGCGTTGGAGTACGCGATGGCGTTGGGAAAGCGGTTGATCGACTCGCGATAGGTTTCTGCTGCAAGCAGAAATTTTCCCTGCATAAAATAGACGCCACCGAGGGCGGAGTAGGCACGCGGCGATTGAGGGTTGAGCTGAATCGATTTGCTCAGTGCCTTGACGGCCTGGTCATACTCACCGCGAAAGTAGTGTTGGGCGCCGTATTGGTAATGGTAGTACCAGTAGGCAGGATCCAGATTGATGGCTTGCTGGAGTTCAGCCGCGGCCGCATCAGTTTGTCCCAGCGCAAACAATGCAACGCCGAGACCGCCGTGTGCCTCGGCATTGTGTGGCTGCTGTCGCAGCACCTTCCGGAATGATTCGGCGGCTCGGGATGGCTCTCCGGAGCCTGCCAGCAGGTTGCCGATGGCAATTTTTGTTTCGGCCAGTTCGGGATATTGTGCTTCAGTTTGCTGGCACTGTTGCAGTGCCAATACTGCCAAATCTGGATCGCGATTGAATTCATAGCGTTCCCAGAGCGCTCGACACAGGCCGGCGGCGGCGAGTGCAAACTGGTCGAGTTGCAGGGCTGTTTGAAAGTGACCGATCGCCTGATCAATATCTTCAATGCTGCTTTGTCGACGCAAGCTGTTGCGGCCACGCAGGTATTGATCGTAGGCTTCGGTGCTGGCCGTGGTCAGCATGGCAGCATCGCGTTCAGATTCGAGTTGCACTTGCATGACTGCAGCAATGCTTTGAGAAATATGATCTTGTACGGTAAAGACGTCTTGCAATGAGCCAGCATAACTGTCGCCCCATATTTGCGTGCCGTCGCTGCCGTTGATGAGACGGGCATTGATGCGTAACTGGTCACCCGATTTGCGCACACTGCCTTCAAGCAGGTTTTCGACTCCCAATGCTTTCGCCACGCTTGGCGCATCCAGGCTGGTACCGCGATATGCAAACGACGAAGTGCGGGAGCTGATGCGGATTGCTGGAATACGGGCCAGATTTTCCAGCACCGCTTCGGCGATGCCATCACCGAAATACTGGCTGTCGTGCTCGGGGCTTAAATCCACAAACGGCAATACCGCAACCGAGTGCCCAATATCGAGGCTGTCCGTTGTTTGTCCGGATCGCTCGGCGAGTACAAAAACCAGTATCACCGTCAGCGCAGCAATGATGGCGTAATCGATCCAGCGCGCACCAAGGTCCAGGTGCATATCAGCTAGCAAGCCTGTATCGGTGCGCACTATGCCTTGGGGAGTGAGGTCGAAACGCCAGGCCAGAAACACTGCTATCAGCGAGCCAAGCGCGCTCAGTGAAAGCAGCGCGGTCATGATCCAGGCGGGTGCCAGAAATGCCGGCAGTACGATATCCGCTACTTGCACCACCACCCAGGCGACAACGGCATAGGCCCCCAGCACGCGCAGAACGCGGCGGCGGCGCAGCTCGATCAGTAACCTAGTTAATCGGGAGTGCAAATTTAGCGATGCGATCCCTGCAACCCTCAAGCAAACTCAGCATAGCCACGTTCTACTCCTGATGATAGTCAGCGCTTACAATATACAGCATTTTGTGAGCCAATATTATCCTTTAAGAACAAAAACATCCGAATTGTTCCAAGAACTGAATAACAGTCTGAAGCCGATCCTGTGGTCTGGAATTGTCTGTACCGAACGCACTTGATGGTATTGCAATCAGCAGCTTATACGGAACACTAGCAGCCTGTCGGACTTGACCGGTCGTAGCGAGGGAGCGCCAGTTTGAGACAGATTTTTCGATCTTTTGAGGCGAATAGTAGGCCTGTTTAACGAAAAAGATCGGAAAATATGGACAAACCTGGCTTTTCCGCAGTAGATCAGTGTTAAGTCCGACAGGCTGCTAGACAGGATTGCTCCTACTCAGGTACTGTCACGGTCCGCCGAAAGCTCTCACTGACCAAGACGATTCCGGAACGGGCCTCGGGAATTGCATCACGCCCGTCACTAAAAAAACGATGCGTTTGACACTGGTCCTGGCAGCAGATACCAGGATGATGCTTGGGCAGGTCTTGCGCAGTAGTGTTAACGCTTGCATCCAACAAATACGAATGTCATAATGGATAAGATTTGCTGATGGGAATGCGTTCCTGAAGCGATTTACTACAAGCATTTTGCTTGATTTCACACACTACCCGTCACGTTCTGACTGGGTGCCGGCGGGTCCGGTTGTCAGGCGGGGGTAGTGGAGGATTAACCCTGCGATCAGTCATGATCTTGCCCATGTTGGCAATTTGCTGGTCGCAATCACAATATGGAGTGGCACATTATGCCAAACGTTAGCATGCGCCAAATGCTTGAAGCAGGCGTACATTTCGGACATCAAACACGCTACTGGAATCCCAAGATGGCCCCCTACATCTTTGGAGCACGTGGCAAGATTCACATCATCAATCTCGAAAAGACCATGCCGTTGATGCAGGATGCGATGAATTATTTGAGCAGCCTGGCAGCCAAGCGCGGCACCATCATGTTCGTTGGCACCAAACGTGCTGCCGGTGACGCGATTGCAGAAAATGCCGCCAAGGCCGGTTGTCCCTATGTATCACATCGCTGGTTGGGCGGCATGCTCACCAACTATCGCACCGTCAAGAAATCGATCAAGCGTCTGAAGCAGCTTGAGGAAATGATGGAAAGCGGCGGTCTGGATCACCTGGTCAAGAAAGAAAAACTGCAGATGACACGCGAGCTGGAAAAGCTGCAGCGCAGTCTCGGTGGTATCAAGGACATGCGTGGCGTTCCTGATGCATTGTTCGTGATCGACATCGGTCATGAGAACATCGCCATCAAGGAAGCGCACACGCTGGGCATTCCAATCGTGGCCGTGGTTGACAGCAATCATTCACCAGACGGTATTGATTACGTGATTCCCGGCAACGATGATGCCATCCGCGCCATCAAGTTGTATACCGAAATGGCTGCCGAGGCAATTCTGGAAGGCCGTGCATCTGCGCCGGTGGCCGGTGAAGCTGAAGCTGCGGCCAGCATTGCTGCTGCCGC
>JAJFKZ010000123.1 GCA_021772955.1 Gammaproteobacteria bacterium
ATTGAATTGGGAACGATCGCCCTTGAAGCATAGCTACGCTGCGGGCGATCGTCCAATCTGCTTAACCAGCTTCGCCCTGCTCCTCGAACCCATCATGAAATATGCGGGCTAGATATGCTCTGAATAACTATCCATGGAGCGTCTTTTTGTTCAGAGAAACCGTAGATTGCGTGCTACGACCACAGTGACCGTAGCCGTAGCAACGGCCGCAGGGTGCACTGCATAAAAGATGCGTTTGTGCCGCCCCCCTTGGCCTCATGTATGGCCAAACGGGATGGAGTGTTGCATCGCTTTACAGAGGATCCATGGCTTATGGTCTTGCTCTGACAGTTCTGGGCGGGAGTATTTAATAAAGCGAGTCGGCCGATAAGCCGGGTTCTGTCGTGGACAGTCATTCATCTGCGACTGCCGTCACCGGCAGCCTGAAGCGACCTACCCGAAGGCGACGCGGGCCACGCCAAGCCTTCCTATTTGGTCTTGCTCCTAGTGGGGTTTGCCCTGCCACAACTGTTGCCAGTTGCGCGGTGCGCTCTTACCGCACCATTTCACCCTTACCTTCGCGGACGAAGGCGGTATATTTTCTGTGGCACTTTCCGTAGGCTCGCGCCCCCCAGGTGTTACCTGGCACTACGCCCTATGGAGCCCGGACTTTCCTCTGTCGGGCACTGGCCCGGCAGCGACTGTCTGGCCGACTCGCAACGCTATTATCCTTGATTGCGTCAGCTATTGATAGTGAGTAATAGCATGTCAGTGAGGCGCTTAATCTCGACCTGACTGCATCCGCTCAGATAACCGACCTGAGATCATCTCGACCTCTTTACAGAAATAGTTCAAACAGAACAAGATCGATACCCATTGCATCGATCCAGGCAGTCCCTGGCAGAACGGTTATAACGGAAGTTTTAATTCGATCTACAGAACCACCTGCCTGAACCGATGCCTGATTCAGTCAGTAACTGAAGCTAGGGTGGTCGTAGAACAGTGGCTGGAAGAATACAGCAACGTCAGACCACAAGGCTCACTGAACGGAGCCAGCCCAAATGAATTTGCTAAACAATGGCAGAATAAAGAATTGAATGAACAATCTAAACCCCTAACATTGGAAGTGGTACAGAGATCTTGGGCTTGACATAACGGGTTTGTCATCTCGACCGCAGCAGCATGCTAATGCTGCGCAGTGGAGAGATCTCTTGTCATCGTGCTTACTCCAGCGATTGGGTTTGGCTCATACTTCCGGTTTGAGATCCCTCAACTCGCTACGCTCCCTCGGGATGACAATAAAGCGTGGGTGCTCCTTCGGGATAACAATAGAGCGTGGGTGCTCCTGTCGCTAGCACTCGCAGCTGTAGGCTTTTCGGGATGACAAAATGGACTTGTAGGAGCCTGCCTGCAGGCGAATAGATCGGCGTTTTTACGAACAAAACACGCTCCATTGATAGTTATTCAGAGGTGCTCTCGATGCCCTTCGCGTGCAAGCCTGCTCCTGCAGAAACCACTTGTAAGCTCAAAAGTTATAGGCCGTGGTTCAGAGATCTTGGGCTTGACAACAACGCCAGTGCCACACGGCTCACTGAACGGTCTTACCCCAAATGAATTGGCTAAACAATGGCAGAACAAACCTGAACAACGCTCGTCATACCGGCGCAGGCAGCGTTGCGTGTCGCTATACACGCCATGAAGCGTCGTGCAACGACACATCCAATAGTCCCAGTCGATACAAATGCGTCGAAGACGCACCCTATAAAGTGCCAGGGTTGTTGCATAGGATCACATTACCCTGGTGTGTCGCTACGCGACCATTGTGATACTGGATCCCGGCCTACGCCGGGATGACGGGCTTCATTTTTCACAGTGCCGGTCTGCTTGACGCCAGTAGGATCACATTACGCTGGTTACCAATAAAAAAAGCCCCGACACAATGATGTATCGAGGCTTTGCTTGTAGATGCCTGGCAGTGACCGTGCTGCGAGGCAGTATCCTCGCAAATGCAACTGCGGCATAGCCGCTCTAAATGGCACGCCAGTGCCGCTTTGCACAGCGTAGGCGTCGCAAAGCTATTTGATCACACTGCCAGGCTTTAGAAACTGTTTGCTATGCGTATAAAAAAAGCCCCGACACAATGATGTATCGAGGCTTTGCTTGTAGATGCCTGGCAGTGACCTACTCTCACACGGCGAATGCCGCACTACCATCGGCGCAACTGCGTTTCACTTCCGAGTTCGGGATGGGATCGGGTGGTACCACAGCGCTATTGCCGCCAGGCAAACTGTGCGGATAGCAGAATGCTTCTGCTATCCATGTCTTGAAATCTAGTCAGAGCTATTGTTGTGTCACATAAAGGTTGTTACAACCTGTATTTACTCATTGCATTGGCTTTAGTATATGGCCAAGCCGCACGGGCAATTAGTACTGGTTAGCTGCACGTGTTACCACGCTTCCACACCCAGCCTATCAACCTCGTAGTCTACGAGGGCCCTTCAGGGACCTTAAAGGTCCAGTGAGATCTCATCTTGGGAGAGGCTTCCCGCTTAGATGCTTTCAGCGGTTATCCCGTCCGAACATAGCTACCCGGCAATGCCACTGGCGTGACAACCGGAACACCAGAGGTTC
>JAJFKZ010000124.1 GCA_021772955.1 Gammaproteobacteria bacterium
GACGGTGATGATCTTGACGATGATTTGACGGACGCTGCTGGTTCCGATTTTTCTGACGGTTCAATCGATTCAATGATCGAGCGTGCTGATGATGAAGTCTTCGATACGGTTTTTGATGATGCTGGTGATTTAATTACGCGCAACGAATTACTTGTACTTTCTCCAGACGAGGATTTGCCGGCCCTGGATCGGCTCAGGGATTTGCGCCAGATCAGCAGAGAACCTATGCCCAGACTGGGTAGCACGTTAGTGCGATTGCTGGTACCGGATTATCAAAACCTGATCCAGGCACGTAATCAGGTTCGGCAGCTATTGCCGCGAGCTGCGATTGATCTTAATCACAGTTACGAGTTGGTGCAGGCCGGCGCTTTGATTCAGAGTCACAGTGACAGATTGGTGGCCGGGCGCTACCGGTTGCCAGAATTGTTGATTGACAACAGTTATCGAGTGGGCATGATCGACAGCAGTGTGGCCACCGGGCACGAGTCGCTGCAACGTGCCGAGATTGTGCAACGTCATTACCTGACCAGCCAGCAGAAGCACAATCTTGACCATGGCACAGCAGTAGCATCACTGCTGGTGGGCGATTCTGCCCGTATGCTGGGTCTGTTGCCTGGCGTGCGTCTTTATGCAGCCAGCGTGTTTTATGTTGATCCGGAATACGGTCTGATTGCGAGCAGCTACAGTCTGGTGAAGGCGTTGGACTGGCTGGCCAGCGAACAGGTCAACATCATCAACATGAGCCTGGCTGGTCCGGCGAACCAGGTGCTGGAAAAAGCTCTGCTGTATTTGCTTGACAGTGACATCATGGTAGTTGCAGCGGCAGGGAATGCCGGACCATCATCGCCGCCTCGTTATCCGGCGGCCTATGCGCGGGTGCTGGCTGTCACAGCCGTTGATCAGGATAATCGGGTATATCTCAGGGCTGGACGTGGCGAACATCTTGACTACGCTGCGCCAGGAGTCAATATCCAGGTCGCATCAGGCAGTACTGCGGATGCGTATCATCAGGTCAGTGGTACCTCATTCGCGACACCGTTGATTACCGGGCTGGTGATTTACTACGCGGCGGGCTCCGGTGCCTGGGGATTGGATCAGCTTAATTCGATCATGCGTGAGGATACGCTGGATCTTGGTGAACCTGGTCCTGATCCGGTTTATGGTTATGGTCTGATTGGTGCCAGTCTGCTCAACTCAGCCGCGGAGCAGTAACAAAAGAAACTAGTTTCAAAAACAGATTCATCGCCCGCAGGACAGGGTTTTCACTGGATCAAAGCTGGGCGTCAGTGTTACCGCGTTGGCAGCGTCAACGGTTACCATCGAATCGTGAATTTTGCGAAAGCCTGCTCAGAAGAAGGTCATTTGCAGCTGCGCCTCGACACGGTTATCGGTAAAGTCGACGCTTTCCAGGTTCGAGGAATGATTGCGGTATTCGTATTTCAGTAATCCCGTGAGGGTTTTGGTTATCGGCAAGTCCAATCTCATGCGTAGCCGGTGCCGATCATCATCGCGGATCTCGCCGATGGACGGTGTGATCGACTCATAGTTGCGTTTTTCGTAGCGCCAGTCCAGGCGCATGCGCAACGGCCTGTTGCCATACCATACCCAGCGCTTGGCGTAACGCACAACAAATTGATGGGCGTTGTAATCGAATTGATCGGCACGAGTATTCTCACTCTCGAAGCGGTAACCGGCGACCAGGTATTCCCGTGTGCTATCCAGGAAATAGTAGAGATCGTTATCGATCGCATGCGTTTGTGCATTGCGATCCTTGTTGTCCTTGAAGCTTTTGTCCTGATAGCGATAGCTGCTGCGCAGATACAGCTTGTCGGTGAGAAAGGTGGTGAAATAAGGTGACAGCTGTTGGATATTCAGCAGACCATCGCGATCCAGTCGCGCATGGATAGTGTAAAAGTCAACACCAAGATCAAAATCCTCAAAATTCTGCTTTAGCCCCAGCTTGCCATTGTGGATTTGCAGATCAAATTCGGACTCCTCGAAAAACGAACGCTGCGCCAAGCTGTAACCAACGCTGAGGTCAGTGCCCTGGTTGAAGCGTTTTTGATACTCGGCATCAAAATCGAATACCGCCGCCACATCACTGCGGTTGGAAGTGTTATCCAGCTCATCAACGGTGACATTGTCATCGTATTGCAGACCTGCGGCCATGGTCAGCTGAATAGGCCACGCAAAAGGCTGCGCATCTTCATCAATGCTGGCATCGGTAATGGCCGCTTGTTCTTCATCGTCAAGCTGGGTTGAGTCGCTGGCTGCCTGGTTATCTGCAAATGCAACTGTGCTGGACACTAAAAACAGCATGAGCAGCGGCCAGCAAGTGAAATGACAAGAATACGGTTTCGACTGCACAATGACCCTCGGTGTTGGTTTTTTTAGTATGAATGCTCAGTTTACATGAATAAAATCAAGGCTTGTTCTGAATCTCAGCCGTGCTGGTCCAGCGGTTCCTGATCAGCTCAGCTTCTTGCTTGCCCAGCAGAATCTCGCCATCACTTTGCTGAACAATGTAGCTATCAATCAGAGCCGTTTCTGGCCCGGAGGCAGCCATATAATGGTCACTATCCGCGATGGATGAACGGCTGGTCTGTGCCAATTGCAGCTGCCAGTTGTTATCCAGATGACAGGCCACGGCGATATTGCCAATAGACTCGACGGTATCGTAAACCCGGAACTGGCGGCAGTAATGGCCATCGCTATTGCGAAAAGTCATGTCTACTACAGCCTTGCGACCAGCCGCGATCTGCTGGGTTTTCCCTGCAACAGCGGTTTGCAAGAAATCCTGTATCGGGTTAGCGGGTTCGAGGCTCAGCAACGCCATGGGCATGCTGTGCTTGTTTGACGAGAGGCTGTGTTCGGCTTGCAGACCCAGCATCAGTCCCAACGCCATTGCAACGGTGACAGCGGCTGCAGACATGATCGGATGCGTTGTCAGGCTGGAGAGGAACTCCATGATGGGAGCAAGCAGCCAGCCGGGCTTTGCTGTGGCCGCCGTCACCCTGTTACGGGATTTGGCTTTATCCTGGTAGGCATTACCTTGGGCATCCACCTGCAACAAGCTCTGCAAGCCTGCCGACACAGGTTGCTGCGCCATGCTGTTGTAGTGCTGCTGCAGTTTACGTTCGTTGCGCAACATGGCCAGCAGGCGTTGTTGCAGCTCAGGGTTGTGTTCCAGCGTTGTATCGACGAGGTTGCAAGTGCTCGCGTCCAAAGCATTGTCCAGCCAGGCGGATAGCATCTGATCATCAATGTTTTGTTGCATGTTCATAATATCGACCTGCATCGCTCCATTCGCGTTTACATCAATTCCAGTAACCTGGTTCTGGCCCGGGACAGACGGCTCATGACTGTGCCGATAGGTACATCCATGATCTCGGCAGCTTCTCGATAACTGTAGCCTTCGATCGTGATCAGGGCCAATACCAGCCGATGATCACTGTCCAGTTGCTGCATGGCATTGGCCACCTCGTCCATCCTGAGCCTGTCGATTGCAATGCTTTCGCCGTCTACAGGCTCCAGTGTTCGCTCGATCATTTCGGCACCGGGTACACTGATGCGCGCTGTCCTTCTGATCTGATCGATCCACAAGTTCTTGCAGACTCGGTGCATCCAGGCGGCGAAAAACACATCTCGAGGCACACCTTTTTGCAGTAATCGCTCCACCGTGCTCTGAGCCAGATCATCAGCATCACTGGCGTTGCCGGTCAATGCGAAACAGAATCTGCGCACTTGGTCCAGATGCTCTATCAGCTTTTGTTTTAGATGCGCATCAGACAGTTTCAACTTTCACTCCAATAACGGTTGTCATGGACAATTTATTCCCTGTTTACCCTATAATGGCGACTTCAGGATGTCAGTCATGTGCCGGCATAGCTCAGCTGGTAGAGCAACTGATTTGTAATCAGTAGGTCCGCGGTTCGAATCCGTGTGTCGGCACCATTTTAAGCTACAGACAGGGTATGGCGTGACGATTCATCGTCGTCACAAGACTTCGCCTTGCCGGTCTGTCGGCTCAATGGGCATGCTAACATATCAACTTTGATCAACATGGGGGCTGTCGGCCATGCGTAAGCTTATCTTCTGTAAAGTATTTATCGTTGCAGCGTTGCTGCTGGGGCTCACGGCCTGTGATCAACCACCAAATTCAGCGACTTCAGTCACCACCATGACAAAAAAATCCGATCAAGCATCACTTCCACAGCCGACCTGGCCTGTGGCTGCGAGACACGACAAGCTGCTGCAGGCGCATGGTCTTCAACGCATCGACCCTTACTACTGGCTGCGTGATGATGAACGCAAGAACCCCGAGGTGCTGGCCTATCTGGAAGCTGAGAACGATTATCTGGATCAAGTCATGGCCGGTAGCCAGACGCTGCAGGAAAAACTGTATCAGGAGCTGATCAGCCGCATACCTGACGATGACGAGTCGGTCCCTTTCCGCTATCACGGCGACTGGTTTGCACGCCAGTACCGTGAGGGTCTGGAATTGCCCATTCATGTGCGTTGGCAGTGCGGTGATTTGCAGCCGGAGGGTGAGCCGGAAGTGCTGCTGGATGAAAATCAGCTCAAGGGCGATCTGGACTATTACAGTGTCGGTGAGTATGACGTCAGCCCGAATGGTCGTTATCTAGCCTGGACTGAAGACACCGTCAGCCGCGGTATCTACAATCTGAAATTTCGCGACCTGCAGGGTCAGGAAGCACTCACCGAAAGCATCGAGATGGTCAGTTCGGATGTGGTGTTCGCCAACGACAACCGCACTGTCTTCTACCTGAAGCTGCAGCAGGATACGCTGATTCCGCATCAGGTCTGGCGTCACCAGCTGGGCACACCGGCCAGTGCGGACGTGCTGGTGTATGAAGAAACAGACAGCAGTTTTCAGAACAACGTCAACCGCAGTCGCGATAATCGCTGGGTCATGATCGAGCAGCAAAGCACCACCATGTCCGAGGTACAGCTGATACCGGCTGATCAACCTCAACAGGCGCCGCAGACCCTGATCCCGCGAATTGCCGAGCATGAATACAGCGTCAACATGTTGGGTGACACGGTGTACGTACGCAGCAATGAGGGCGCCAGGAATTTTCGCATCATTCGCGCTCCAATAGCGCAAGCCGCCGATCGACAAAGCTGGCAGGAAGTGCTGCCAGCACGTAGTGATGCATTGATCGAGAATTTTGTGGTGTTCGATGCTTACCTGGCAGTTCAAATTACCGAAGACGCCAACAGCAAGCTGGAGGTGATCAACCTGAATGATGCCAGCAGCTACGATATCGTCATGGACGAGCCAGCCTACACTGCAGCGATCGGTACCAACCTCGATGCCAATACCAGCAAACTGGTGTACACCTATGCCTCGCCGGTCACGCCGACCAGCTGGTATGAGCAAGATCTGGCCAGCGGCGAGCGGCGGCTGCTGAAACAGTCCTTTGCCGGTGATGACTTTGACAAGTCACGTTACCAGGTCAAACGTCTACACGTGCGCGCCCGCGATGGTGCCAACATTCCGGTCACGCTGATGTATCAGCGCGGCTTTCAGCC
>JAJFKZ010000125.1 GCA_021772955.1 Gammaproteobacteria bacterium
CGCGCGGTGAACAATTTTCCGATCAGTGGTCTGCCCATGCCGCGGGCGATGATTCGGGCGCTGGGCCTGATCAAGCAGGCTGCAGCGCGCAGCAATCAGGGGCTTGGGTTGCTTGATCGCGCGCTGGCCGATGCCATCGTGGCTGCCGCGCAGCAAGTCGAAGCTGGCGCTCTGGATGGGCAATTTCCGATCGATATCTTTCAGACCGGATCGGGTACTTCCAGCAACATGAACGCCAACGAAGTAATCGCGCATGTGGCCAGCGCGGCCGGCACCGAGGTGCATCCGAATGATCACGTGAACATGAGCCAGAGCAGCAATGACGTCATTCCCACCGCCATTCATGTGGCCGGCTGTCTGCTTGCGCATGAACAACTGTTACCGGCACTGGTGCATTTGCAGCAGCAACTGGAACAGCGGGCGGTAGAACTGGATCAGGTCGCCAAGACCGGTCGCACCCACCTGATGGATGCCATGCCGGTGACTTTTGGTCAGGAGCTGTCCTGCTGGGCCAGCCAGATCGCCAGTAACCGGGCGCGTATCGAATCAGCACTGCACCGACTTGCCGATTTGCCGCAAGGTGGCACTGCTGTGGGCACCGGTATCAACGCTCACAGTGGTTTTGCTGAGGCCTTCGCGCGTGAAATCACCAGCCTCAGTGGCTTCAATTTCAGCGCTGCCAAGAACAAATTTGAGAATATCAGTTCCCAGGACGCGGCAGTGGAATTGTCCGGGCAGTTGAAAACCCTGGCCTGCAGCCTGATGAAAATCAGCAACGATCTGCGCTGGATGAACTCCGGACCGCTGGCCGGACTGGGCGAAATTGAACTGCAGGCCTTGCAGCCGGGCAGCTCGATTATGCCGGGCAAGGTGAACCCGGTGGTCCCAGAAGCCATGTGCATGGTTTGTGCGCAGGTGATCGGCAACGATACCGCCATTACCGTGGGTGGCCAGGCGGGCAATTTCCAGCTCAATGTGATGTTGCCGATGATTGCCTACAACCTGACCCAGAGCCTGGAAATACTGGCCAACGCCAGCCGGGTGCTGGCCGACACTGCCATTGCCAGTTTCAAAGTGCGGGCGGACAACGTACAGAACGCATTGGGCCGCAATCCAATTCTGGTGACGGCGTTGAATCCGGTCATCGGTTATGAGTTGGGCGCGAAGATCGCCAAGCAGGCCTATCAACAGCATCGACCAGTCAAGGAAGTGGCGCTGGAGTTGACCGATCTGGACAGCGCCACGCTGGATCGGCTGCTGGACCCACTGGCATTGACGGCTGGCGGCATTTCGGATTGAGTGCCAGCAGCACCCCTGTGATCAGGCAGCTTGATGCGCGTCTGATCAACCAGATTGCCGCCGGCGAGGTGATCGAGCGGCCGGCGTCGGTGGTCAAGGAGTTGGTCGAGAACAGCCTTGACGCCGGCGCCACGCGCATACAGGTTGAGGTGGAGCGTGGCGGCATGCGCAAGATTCGCGTGCGCGACAACGGTTATGGCATGGCTGCTGAAGATCTGCCTCTGGCAGTGGCCGCCCACGCAACCAGCAAAATTGCCACCCTGGATGATCTGGAAGCCGTCGCCAGTCTTGGATTTCGTGGCGAAGCGCTGGCCAGCATCGCCTCGGTTTCCAGGCTGCATATTGCCACCCGCCGAGCCAGTGATGAACGCCATGGCTGGCAGTTCGAGCCTGGCGCCGATGCGCCACAACCCGGCACCTGTCAGCCGGGCACCAGTATCGACGTCAGCGACCTGTTCTACAACACACCGGCCAGACGCAAGTTCATGCGCACCGAGCAAACCGAGTTCCGGCACATCGACGAGTTGCTCAAACGCCTGGCGCTGGCGCGCCCGGATGTGGACTTTATCCTGCAGCACAATGGCAAGGTCGTGCGCCAGCTGGCCGCGTCCGAGCTGTTGTCAGCCGAGCAGGCCGAACAGCAGCGACTGCGCCTGATTTGCGGCAAAGCCTTCGTTGAGCAAGCGCAGCTTCTGGACGAGCACAGTGCACACGGCAGTGGTGCTGGCCGCCAAGGGCAGGGCATGAGCCTGCGGGGCTGGATTGCCCGGCCGACGTTTTCGCGCCAGCAGGCGGACATGCAGTATTTTTTCGTCAATGGCCGACTGGTACGCGACCGCCTGGTGGCTCATGCCATTCGCCAGGCGTACAAGGATGTGCTGTATCACGGCCGGCACCCTGCCTATGTGCTGTATCTGGCGATTGATCCTGCGGCCGTGGATGTGAATGTGCACCCGCAAAAACACGAGGTGCGCTTTCGTGAGCAACGCCAGGTGCATGATTTTCTGTTCGGCAGCCTGCATCGACAATTGGCAGGCCAGCATGCCTCAGCGGCTGCGCTGGCGGATGGGGATGATGATAACGCCAGGCTGCAAGTTGGACATCGCCGCGTGGATATCGGCGGGGCAGGTTCCTCGGCGCTGTTTTCGCGTGCAGGTCAGCGTTTCGCTGGCGACCAGTCAGCGCCTGCTCAGTATGCTCATGCCCAGCTGCGTGATGCTGGCGGTGCCTATGCCTATTTGGCTCAGGCGGCGCAGCAGCGCAGTGCCGAGGCCATCAGCGTTGAATCGACAAATCACGATGATGCCTCCATGCCGCCGCTCGGTTATGCACTGGCGCAACTGCAAGGCATTTACATACTGGCGGAAAATCAGCCTGGCCTGGTGCTGGTGGACATGCATGCGGCGCACGAGCGGGTGACCTATGAGCAACTCAAACGTGCCTATGCCGACCAGCAATTGCAGGCGCAGCAGCTGTTGCTGCCGCAGCAACTGGCAGTCAGCGAGCGAGAAGCCGATGCCGTGGAGCAGTTTGCTGAGGCTTTGCAGGCATTCGCACTGGATATCGAGCGCAGCGGACCGGAGCAGGTGAGCATCCGGGCGATCCCGCAATTGCTCGCCGGTGCCGATAGCGAAGCGCTGTTGCGCGATGTGCTGTCCGAGCTGGTAACGCTGGAATCCAGTGTGTTGCTGGAGCAGCAGGCCAACGAGATGCTGTCAAGCATGGCTTGTCACGGTTCGATTCGCGCCAACCGCAAGCTCAATCTGGACGAAATGAACGCGCTACTGCGGGCCATGGAGGCCACCGAACGCAGTGATCAGTGCAATCACGGTCGCCCAACCTGGCTGCAGCTGGATCTGGCCACGCTGGACAAGCTGTTTCTGCGTGGTCGTTGAGCATCCACAGCGCTGGCCACTGGTCTGCATCATGGGGCCCACGGCAGTGGGCAAGACTGAATTGGCCATGCGCGTGGCCGATACACTGGCTGCAGAGGGTATCGGTGTTGACCTGATCAGCGTCGATGCAGTGCAGGTCTATCGCGGCCTGAACATCGGCAGCGCCAAGCCCGATGCCGACACACTCAAACGCTATCCCCACGCACTGATCGACATTCGCAGTCCGCTGGAAACCTATGACGCCTGGCAATTCTGCCGTGATGCCCTGGCTTGCATGGAACAATCGAGACGTCAGCAACGTATCCCTGTGCTGGTTGGTGGCAGCATGTTTTACTTTGCGGCATTGTTGCATGGACTGGATCAGCTGCCGGGTGCAGACCCGAAATTTCGTGCTGAGCTGGTGGTGGAGGCCGACCGCATGGGTTGGCCGGCATTGCATCAACGCTTACAGAAACTGGATCCGGCGGCAGCAGCGAACATCAGTACTAACGATAGCCAACGCATCACCAGAGCACTGGAGATTGCAGCCGGGGGTGACCCACAACGCCACAGCGCAGCTGTGCAAGCCAATCCACGTCAAGCGACCCCATCTCTACGCGCTGGCGGTTGGGTCGCGCTAAAGTTTGCTGTGCACGATCTGGATCGTCTGGCGCTGCATCAGCGTATTGCCGAGCGTGCGCATGTCATGCTGGAGCAAGGTTTGCTCAGTGAGGTCAGGATGTTGATGCAGCGTCATGACATGCTTGAGCAACCCGCCAGCCTGCGCTCAACGGGCTATCGGCAGGCTTGGGAAATTTTACATGGGCGGCTTGCTGAATCAGCACTTGCTGATATAATGGCTGCTGCGACGAGGCAACTCGCCAAGCGGCAAGTCACCTGGCTGCGTAACGAAGGAGGCCTCATATGGGTAAACAGGCAATGGGAAAAGTGCCATGAATGGGTCGCGATGAGGGTTACAAACGAAAGCAAATACCACAAATGACTGGTCTGTAGAATCAGCGTGTAGGAATCCAGTAGCAGGAGCGATCGCCTTTCTACAATTTTGAAGTATTGTAATACCAAGCCAAGAGTCGATTGGAATGACTATGGACAGGATTCCGCACGGCTGCGACTAAACATGGAGAAGCATTAATGAACAAGGCACAATCACTGCAAGAGCCCTACCTCAATGCCTTGCGGAAAGAGCGGGTACCGGTGTCCATTTACCTGGTAAATGGCATCAAATTACAGGGACAAATCGACTCTTTTGATCAGTTTGTGGTGCTGCTGCGCAGTGCTGTCAACCAGATGATCTACAAGCACGCCATTTCCACGATCGTACCTGCCCGCAACGTCAAGCTGCCGTATGAAAATGGCAACGAAGTCGCGGATGATGATGATGATGCGGACGCGCAGCCGCAGGACTAGCCTGCCTGAGAATGGCGGGTTCAGCGTTTCTGTGGCGTTGTGACGCAGGTAAAGGGCTCAGGCCATTCACCGCGCGTCGCGCCTGGCACTGAACGCTGACAGGTCAACTGCATCCGTCATTATCAGGTTGCCAGTCTGTGTATTGCACGGCTGGTTATCCCCCTTATGCATTATTCTGTCTACTGCGGTGCCAAGCGGCACCGCATCGGCGAAGGCTTGCCCGATTGCAACTTTTCAGCGTAGGCGTCGCTACGCCCCCGGTTTGCTCGGTTGCGTAACGCCACAGGCACAGGATCTGGCGCCTTCTCACTGCTTAGGGCGACGAATAAAGCAGGTTTTCTGCCCCAGGTCGAATAATTGATCCGGCCCGCATCTGCATTCCAGACCATGCATGACAGGTCAATGGCCTGCCAGCGCATTGTCGATGCATCTGTCCGCATACATTGCGTCGGTCAGCCTATAATGAACAGATGTCAATAAACCGGTTTTCTGATGTTTGAATCTGCGCAGCGCGGCTATCGGGCTGTGTTGGTGCTGGTTGCGGACAAACGCAGTCACGACAGTGCCATGGTGCGGGCCGCCGCAGTGGATGAATTCATCGAACTGGTCAAGGCGGCTGATGTCGAGATTGCCGCCCTGATTGATGCGCCACTGCAGCAGGCGCACGCGGCCAGTTACGTGGGCAAGGGCAAGCTGGCCGAAATTAAACAGCAGGTCGAAGATGCGGGCGCAGATCTGGTCCTGGTAAATCGGGAATTGACGCCGATCCAGGAGCGCAATATCGAGCGTGAGGTTTGTTGTCAGGTGCTGGACAGAACCGCGCTGATTCTGGATATTTTTGCCCAACGTGCGGCTACCTATGAGGGCAAGCTGCAGGTGGAGCTGGCACAACTCAAGCACCTGTCCACCCGTCTGGTGCGCGGCTGGACGCACTTGGAGCGACAAAAGGGCGGGATTGGTTTGCGTGGGCCGGGTGAAACCCAGTTGGAAACCGACCGTCGGCTGCTGGGTGAGCGCATCAAAATGCTGAAGCAACGATTGTCGGCTGTCGACAAGCGTCGCCAGGCCGGCCGCGCCCGCAGGCGCCAGGGGCAGGAGTCAGTGGTGGCGCTGGTCGGTTACACCAATGCCGGAAAATCCACACTTTTTAATCGACTTACTCAAGCCGATGTACTGGTCGAAGACAAGCTGTTCGCGACGCTGGACCCTACCGTGCGCCGCTGGAGTGCGTCGGAGTTGGGCACGGTTTTGCTCAGTGATACCGTGGGCTTCATCAGTGCGCTGCCACATGATCTGGTGGCTGCGTTTCGATCCACCCTGCAAGAGGCACGTGAGGCTGATTTGCTGTTGCATGTCATTGATGGTGCCGATCCCGGCATGGCCGAGCACATGCACGATGTGGATGCGGTACTGCAGGAAATCGATGCCGGGCAGGTGCCGGTGCTGAAAGTCTTCAACAAGGCCGATCGCAGTGGCGCCGAGACCGGCATACGTTTTGACAGCAACGATCAGTGCGCATCTGTTACCATAAGCGCATTGGCTGGAGCTGGTCTGGATGAGCTGGCGCGTGCCGTGAATCTGCGTCTGGGTATTGGTCGGTTGCGTGGTATGTTGCACATTCCGTTCGCTGCGGCAGAGTTACGCGCCCGACTGTTCGAGCTGGATGCGATCGAGGCCGAGCATGCCAACGATGATGATGGCTTTAATGTCAGCGTCAATGTTGCAGATTCATCCTTGCAACAGTTGGCCAGATTGCCGGGTGAAGCTGGTAAAGTTGCGGCACAGTCCCTATCTCATAAGCCATGAATCACAACGCTGGAAGCTAATCGCTTTCCTGATACCATTAACCACTGTAAACATGGCTGCGAATGTTGCCAGTATCCTGCGTCGATGACAACGGGCGACAATGATTTCACCATGTTAATCAACACAATCTTGATGGAGCATCAATATGCCCTGGAATGAACCTGGCAAAGGCTCGGGTAACGGACAAAAAGACCCCTGGAACAAGGGCTCTTCCCAGCCACCTGACCTGGACGAAGTGTTTGCCAAACTGCAGCGCAAACTGCGCGGTATCTTTGGTGGTAACACCGGTGGTGGCAGCAGTGGTGGTGGCAGTGGCAGCAGTTTTGGTGGTTTCGGTATCGTCGCCATCATAGTCGTTATGCTGTGGTTGCTGTTGACCACACCGCACATCATTGATGAGGCTGAGCGTGGGGTGGTGACGCGGTTTGGTGAATATGTGCGAATCGCTGAACCCGGACTCAAATTTACCTGGCCGATACCTGTCGAGCGCATGTACAAGGTCAACGTCAGTAGTGTCCGCTCCGTTTCCAATGACGGCACCATGCTGACCAGCGACGAAAACATCATTGCGGTTGCCTATTCGGTGCAGTACCAGGTTGTGGACCCCATGGCGTTCCTGTTTCAGGTGCGCAATCCGGAAGAAGTCCTGTCACTGTCTGCTGAAAGTGCTTTGCGCGAGGTGGTCGGTGCGAACAAGTTGAATTTTATTATAGGAACCGGTCGTGGCGCGATCGGCGCAGACACCAGAGCGTTGCTACAGGGCATGCTGGACCGCTATCAGACAGGTATATCCATCTCCAACTTCAACCTGGGTGATGTCAAACCACCGCCGCAGGTGAAAGCGGCCTTTGACGATGTCATCAAGGCCGATAAGGATCGCCAGAGTTTCATCAATGAAGCCCAGGCTTATGCTAACCAGGTCGTGCCTGAAGCTCGCGGTCAAGCAGCCAGGATTCTGGAAGAAGCGCAGGGCTACAAAGCCACGGTAACGGCCGAGGCAACGGGTTCTGCCGAGCGCTTCGAACTTCAGCTCAATGCCTATCAGCAGGCGCCGGAAGTAACCCGCGACCGTCTGTATCTCGATGCCATTGAAGGGGTGTTTGCCAGCAATCGTAAATTGTTGCTGGACGTCAGTTCCGATGGCAATATTTTCTATCTGCCATTGTCAGGTGGGGATTCTACCAACGCACCGCTGCCGCCACTGCGCAGCGCCGCCAATACCACAGCATCAGAATCAGCCGCTGGCAGGAACACTGCCGACAATGCCGCCAGGATCCGTGGCCGAGAGGAGCGCTAAAATGTTGAAATATGGAAGTATTGTCCTGGCCGCCCTGCTGGTCTTTATAGGCTCGCAGATGCTCTACACGGTGAAAGAGTACGAAACTGCCATCAAATTCCGCCTGGGTCAGATCATTGACAGCGATATCCAGCCCGGTTTGAGAGTCAAGGCACCGTTTATCAACAATATACGTCAATTTGACCGCCGCATACTGCCGATGGACATGGCCACCGAGCAGTTGAACACGGTCGAGCAGGAATACTTGGACGTGGATTATTTCGTCAACTGGCGCATTGCTGATGTTGGTGCGTATTACATCTCGACGCGTGGTGATGAATTGCTGGCCAAAAACCGCATCTCCCAGGTCATTCGTGATCGCTTGCGCGATGAATTTGCTCAGCGCACCCTGACCCAGGTGGTGGCGCTGGATCGTGGCGAATTGATGGACAAGTTGACGCAAAGCGTCAACGAGCGTGCCGGTGATCTGGGTATCAACATCGTCGATTTGCGCATCAAACGAATCGAACTCAACAATGAGGTCCTGGAGTCGGTGTTTACGCGCATGCAGACCGAGCGCAAGGAGCTGGCCAATGAGCGCCGATCGCTGGGTCGTGAAGAAGCCGAGCGCATCAGATCAGAAGCCGACCGTCAGGCACGCGTGATTTTGGCTGAAGCCGATCGCGATGCCGAAAAACTCAGAGGCGAGGGCGACGCACTAGCCACCACATTGTATGCTGATGCATTCAACCAGGACCGTGAGTTCTATCGCTTCAACCGCAGTCTGAACGCCTATCGCAATGCATTTTCCAGTGGCCAGGATATGCTGGTGGTGGATCCCAACTCGGAATTCTTCGATTACTTCGGCGATCAAAGCCCGCGCACGAATGGCACAGCTCGCCAATAAATTTGCGGATCACTGAACATGGTTGAAGATATCTGGCGAGCACTGGCGCTGGTACTGATCATTGAAGGCCTGCTGCCGGCACTGACGCCGCTGGCCTGGCGCGAAGCCATGTCCCGACTCATCAACAGTGATCCGCGCACCATACGCCTGGTCGGTATCGGCAGTGTGGTCATCGGTGCCATCGTTTTTCAGATCGTTACCGGCTAAGCAGCATTGCACATAGTGTATCCACCATTTCTGACCCAGATTCCTGACAATCCATTAAGAGTATAGACATGAATGATGTCCGTCGCGCTTGCATAACGAAGGCCCGTTCAGTGGTCGTGCTTGGTACCCAGTGGGGTGACGAGGGTAAAGGCAAGATCGTTGATCTGCTCAGTGCCGAGGCCGATATGGTGGTGCGCTACCAGGGCGGCCACAATGCTGGTCATACGCTAATCGTTGGTGACAATGACAAGTTGGTGCTGCACCTGGTGCCGTCAGGCATCTTGCGCGAAAATGCCCGCAACCTGATCGGCAATGGTGTAGTCGTCTCAGCGTCGGCATTGAAACAGGAACTCGATGAGCTCAGCACGCGTGGTGTCGATTATGCCTCGAGGCTGGGTATCGCACCCAATTGTGCGGCGATCATGCCTTATCACGAGGCCCTGGACCGGGCGCGCGAAAAAGCTCGTGGTGTCAAGGCGATCGGTACCACCGGACGCGGCATCGGGCCAGCCTACGAAGACAAAATTTCCCGGCGCGGTATCTGCCTGGGTGATCTGCTGCACGGTGAGCGCTTGCAGGAGAAACTGGAACCGGTCATGGATTACCACAATTTTGTGCTGGTCAATTACTTTGATGACAAGGCGCTGGATATTGGTCGTGTGCGCGATGAGGCGCTGCAGTTGGGCGCATTTCTGGAACCGTTTCTGACCGACGTTAGCGCTGAAATTCACCAGTTGCGCGAGCGCGGCGGCAAGATTCTGTTTGAAGGAGCCCAAGGCACGCTGCTGGACATTGATCACGGTACCTATCCGTTTGTGACCTCGTCCAACACCACGGTTGGCGGTGTTTGCACCGGCAGCGGTATCGCACCGCGTGACATCGATTACGTGCTGGGCATTACCAAGGCCTACACCACCCGTGTTGGCAGTGGTCCGTTTCCCACTGAGCTCACCGATGACATCGGCAAGTATCTGGGCGAGCGCGGTCGTGAGTTCGGGGCCACGACCGGACGCCAACGTCGCTGCGGCTGGCTGGAT
>JAJFKZ010000126.1 GCA_021772955.1 Gammaproteobacteria bacterium
GATCATCAACAACAGCTGGCGTAATCGGAACTGGCAGGCCACCGCGCGGATGCGCTTGCACAGCAGTGCGGTGCGGGTGTTCAGCTTTGCCGAACAGCGGTTTGGCTCGGAAGCAGCCTTCGATCTGGAGCTTGGCTATCGCTTTCCGGTGGGCTTGAATGTGGTACTGGGCGCACAAAACGTGTTTGACAATGTGCCGGATTTATCCAACCCTGCGAACAACTTTTTCGATAATTTTGCCTTCGATGTGCTGTCGCCCATAGGCATCAATGGGCGTTTTGTTTATGGCCGGATAGAATGGTCGCTACCTTGATGGGCAGGGTGGTCTTGACTGCAGTGTAGTCTGCAATGTCATCGTCAAGGCCACTAACCCGCATATTGCACGAGGACGGACGTTCAGGTAAGAAACAAGCGTATACACACCTATAAGTTATGACGAAATTGATCGAAATTGCAAAAGTACAGTTTGTCCTATTCGGTTTTAGGAAAAATCTGCCGTCGTAGTTTGGCACATCCTCCTTGAACCTTAGCCAGCTATGGCTCTGCGGACGATGCACCAATCTACTTTGGCAGATTTCCCCTAAAATCCGAATCCCTCATGCAATAGGCAGGCTAGGTGTCCTCACAGTCATGCGCAGAACCGCCCCCTGCAGCTGGCTTCAGTAGCTTGAAGGCATCCGCCTGCTGGCCTTGGCTGTCGATCATTCTTGCTGACAGGCAGTGTTGCTTGATGTCGATGATCAGTGAGCCTGGAGTAGCACTGGCGTAGGCCATGGCCGGGTGGTCGAGTGGCGCCGGATTCACTTTGCTGGAATTGCCCAGCACGACATAGACGGTGCCACACTGCGACTTGCAGTCCTTTGCCAGTGCATAACGATCTCCGATGCCTGCGCCGCGCTGAACAATCACGCGGTCGGTCAGGCTGGTTGACTTGCCATAGTGCCCATTGAGCAAATGGCTGCGCTCATAACTGTGACTGTGTCCCGCCAGCACCAGATCGACTCCGGCCTGCTCCAGTACCGGCACAATCTGTTCGCGTACCACGCGCTGACGCCAGTCGCTACCGCTGGCTGCATCCGAGTCATTGCTGCCCTTGCTGTAAGGTGGATGATGCAGCACCACGATGGTCCAGGGCAGGGTATTCTGCTGCAGATCAATTTTTAGCCACTCCAGCATTGACGCTTTGCCCCAACGCAGTGAAGACTGGCTGTCGAGCATGATCACATGCACCAATCCGTAATCGAATGCATAGTAATGCTGATTGTTTGATGCAACTCCACCTGACTCGCCTGCATCCGGCGACCTGAATATCTTGAAAAATGCCCGGCGTCGGGCGTCGTGGTTGCCGTATGCGGGCCAGAAAGGTGTTGCGGCAAGCTGACGCGCCAGTGGCTTGAACAGGGCATCACGGTATTCATGGAAACGCCCTGAAGTATAGGCGTTATCGCCGCTGGTAAGAATCAGATCCGGGTTGACCGGCCTTGACCTGTCATGACTTGCCATCCAGTCCATGGCTGCAGCATGGACCTGTCTGGCAGTGCGGCCATCACTGCCCGGGTCGCCCAGCACCCACAAGCGCACCGAATCGCTGTTATTGCGGTCTGGTGGCGCCTGAAACGTGTCTCTATCACCCGCGATACCCCATTGGTACTCGTACAGTTGACCGGGAACCAGCGCCTTGAATGCAACGCTGTGAAAGCGACTTGCAGTATCCATTTGCACGGTCTGCTGCGGCTCGTCATGGGCGGGCAGATAGAGTGAGGCCATTGTTGGCGTGGCGGTAGCGCTGTACCAGAAAACGCGCATGCTGGAGTCAGTGCCATGCTGTAACCAGGGGCCCAATGCACCGTCGGGACGGCTGTCCAGCATGATTTGAGCCTGGCGCAAGCCCACTGACACGATCAGTACGAGCAAGACAATTTTGATGATTGATTTCATACACTGCTTTTGCGACCGTAGCCTGGGCTACTACCACTTCGACCGTACCACATAATCTGCGGCTTTTCCTGGCAATAGTGCTGCATGGATAGTGATGCAGAAGTTCGCTAAGCGCCAACTGCCAGAATGTTTTCAGGATGATCAGATTGCTGACCGCTGACTGCAGTGCACAGTAGCATCCGGCTGGGTGCGATGATCAGAGCGAATCCAGTTTGGTCAGGGCGTCACTGATGATACGTCTGGCCTTGGGGTCCATCAATGCCAAATTCGATGCTGCGGTGCTAATACGACGATCAAGCTGATCGATCTGTGGTTGCGCTGCTTCCAGCAGTTGTCGTTGTCGAGGCAATTCCAGTGAGCGAATGCGAGATACCAGACTGTTGATGTCTGGGCGCAGCTCGTTGATGTGCAGGGCGGCCGACTCAGCGCCCTCTACGCTGCGCGTGTTTTCAATAATGATAGCAACCTCGGTCATACGCTTGAGGTAGGTATCCATCAGGCCCTGATCGGATCGGCCACAGGCTGCCATAAGCATTACGATACAAACGAGTAGTGCTGGACGCGCAAACATGATCATATCCCCATCTCCGAGCTGTGCATGTCAACGCCTGATGATGACATCCTGTCGCGGTCAGACTGCACGGAAAATCACTGCCTGTCTCATCTGCCGATGAGCAACATCTTGTCTGCGGTTACAGCGACTTTTTTTATTTTCACCGCCATCATACTCATTTTTATGCGCTTTGACAAAGTAACAAGTCGCACGCTCACGCATGCAGGCACTTGCTGTGGGGAGCATGCCCGCTGAGCATGGCCTGAGTGCATCTGTATGCATCACACACCAGTGAAGGCATAGTTGAGCTGCGACGAGTCACCTCATTACAGTGAGCGCTGAGATTTCCTACAAACTGGCAGGCCCCTGACTGATAGCGCATCGTTACTAGCGCTGCCATGCTCGACTGATGATGTTCGAGCAGATCACACAGCGACAGTTGCTGGCCGTGCTGGCTGGTTTTCTGAGCTTGTTACTGTGGCCACAGATTGATACAGCGCTGCTGCTGATCTTGGCTGGGAGTGCTTTGCTGTGCCTGTTATCGACGACCACGCGCTGGTTCGGTTGGCTGCTGTTGGCGGCAAGCTGGACGGCGTTGTATGCGCATGTACACAGCCATGCCATGCCTGTTGACATGCTGCATCAGTCGATCCAGATTCAGGCACGCATCGTCGACTTTCCACAATACCATACTGATATGACGCGCCTGCGGCTGCGTGTGGTCAGTCCGGATGGGTTACGTGCGCGCCACCTGATTGGCAACTGGTATCGTCCGAATCTGGCTCCAGATGAGCTGCCTCGAGCTGGTGAACTGTGGTCATTCCAAGCCAAGTTACGGCCAGTTTACGGGGCCGTCAATGAACACGGCTTTGATTACGCGCGCTGGCTGCTGGCCAATGGCATGCATGCCACGGCCAACCTGCAGGATGGGCATTTGCTGGATCGGTCACCAACTCATGCAGCTTCCCGCAGGGCGTCCATTGCCGACTGGATCAGTCGTGAGCTGGCAGCACCGGAAGCCGCACTGGCCCGAGCCTTGACTGTGGGTGATCGCAGTCAGCTGGACAGCGCAACCAGTCAAGCGCTGGCGGCGACCGGAACCGCGCATTTGCTGGCCATCTCAGGATTGCATATTGGTCTGGTAGCTGTGCTGGGCACCATCACAGTGCGCGCGGTACTGGGTATGTTGCTGTTATTGCCAATACCTGTTTGGAATCGATTTCTGCAGTCGCTGTCATTGCGCCAGATAGCGCTGGCAGGCGGTGTATTGCTGGCGCTGCTGTATGCACAACTGTCCGGGTTCATGGTCAGCACGCAGCGTGCCACTGTCATGCTGACCGTTGCTGTACTGGCGCTGGTGCTGCGGCGTCAGCAACGCTCCGGCCGCAGTCTGTTGCTGGCTGCAGTGCTGATCGTGGCCATCAATCCGCTGCAGCTGCTGGGCGCGGGTTTCTGGCTTTCATTTACCGCCGTGTTCACGTTGTGGCTGGTGTTCGCCGGTCGCAGTGGTGGCATGAACAAGCTGCAGACGCTGCTGCTGGCGCAGCTGGCCCTGAGTTCTGCCATGCTGATGGTGCAGGTGGCTGTGCTGCAGCAGTTCAGCTTGTTGATGTTACCGGTCAACCTGCTGGCGATTCCGATGATCAGTCTGTTGATCATGCCAGCCTTGCTGGTGGCGGTATTGCTGCAGGTTATTGGCTTGGGCGGTGCCGACTGGTGTTTGCAGGTTGCTGGCGAGATGCTGCACTGGCTGCATGCAGCGCTGCTGTATCTGCAGTCGGAGATGATTTGGGGATCAGGCTGGCTGCTGAAGCTGTATGCCAACAGCCGATGGCTGTTGTTGAGCGCCATCGTTGGCGGCTTCTGGCTGGTACTGCCGCGCGGAATACCATTGCGTTGGCTTGGAGTGTGTCTTTGGTTGCCGGTGTTCTGGCCGGCAGCACAGGCGCCGCTGCCTGGTCACTGGCAGGCGCAAGTGCTGGATGTGGGGCAGGGCACGGCGGTGGCCATTCGCACCGCCAACCATGTGCTGGTGTATGACACCGGGCCAGGTGATAACCGGGGTCGTGACCGTGTCGCTGGCAGTTTGCTGCCGCTGCTGCAATCATGGCGCGCGCAGGTGGACCGTATCATCATCAGTCACGGCGATCTGGATCATGCCGGCGGCTTGTTTACGCTACGACAGTATTGGCCAAAAGCCATGGTCATCAGCAGTGACAGTCGGCTGGGTCAGCCCTGCGTCGCCGGTCAGCACTGGCGTTGGGATGGCGTAGACTTCAGTCTATTGCATCCGGGGCGCTATCTGCCGTACTTGAAAAACAACAGTTCGTGCGTGTTGTTGGTGGCGTCGGCAGCCGGGCGCATGCTGCTGCCTGGCGACATTGATACACTGGTCGAGCGACGCATTCTCAGGCAATGGGTGGGGCCGGAAATCGATGTGCTGCTGGTGCCGCACCATGGCAGCAGTCATTCATCGTCGCCAGCCTGGCTAAGCACGCTGGCGCCCGATGTGGCCATCGTCACGGCCGGCAAATGGAACCGTTTTGAGTTTCCTCGTGCCGATGTGGTAGCCAGACATCAGTATCAGCAAATCCCGTTGTTGAATACCGCGAATTGTGGTGCCATCGGTATACGCAGCCGGGTCAATGCGGCACCGCTGATAACCAGCCAGCGTCAGCAACAGTCGCGCTGGTGGCAGCATCTCAACACTGAACCATGCTGGCCGGGCGATGGTCAACGCAATGCACTGTGAAAACTTTCGCCGAATCAACCATAATAGGTAGCTGATTGAATCAATGTCATCACGAACCGGCAACATGCCGATATTGGAGCAGATTTGAAAGACATCATCATTTCCGGCGGCTGGATCATGCTGCCCATTATTTTATGTTCGGTGATCGCGCTGGCCATTATTCTGGAGCGCTTCTGGAGTCTGCGGCGAGGCAAAGTGTTTCCATGCAAGGTGCTGGATGATCTGAACAGCTATATCCATGCCGGCAAGCTGGATGACAAGCGCATCGAACTCGTGCGCAAGTCATCGCCCGCAGGTGAGATCATGGCAGCAGCGATGGACAACCGCCATCGTCGCCGGGAAATCATGAAGGAGGCAGTGCAAGACACTGGCCGTCATGTTGTGCATGATATGGAACGCTTTTTGAACACACTGGGAACCATTGCCGGCATCGCGCCGTTGCTGGGTCTGCTGGGCACGGTAATTGGTATGATCAACGTTTTTGCTGCGATCATCAATTTTGGTGTGGGTGATCCGACCAAGCTCGCCGGTGGTATTTCACAGGCACTTATCACTACCGCGGCGGGACTCACCGTGGCCATACCAGCCTATGCTTTCTTTCGCTATTTCCAGGGCCGCGTGAATGCCTATGTGGTGGACATAGAGCGCATGGCCATCAGCCTGATCGAAGCCATGGATCGTCGCCAGCCCCCCTCATCACCAGGTCGTTGACATGCAGTTGCGCAAGAGCGGCACGGAGCAACCGGATATCAATTTGACTTCGCTGATTGATGTGGTGTTTTTACTGCTGATATTTTTCATGATCACCACCACGTTTCTGCACAGCACAGCCATGAAAGTGATATTGCCGGAAGCCTCCAACGCGGAGCAGGAGCAGCAACCCAGCACCGTAATGCTGACCATCAGTGCCGATGGCCAGTTTGCCATCGATGACAGCATGCTCGGCGCTGCTGATGTTGAGACCGTACGCTCGGCGCTGGCCAGCCGCTGGGCTGAAAAACCAGACATGACACTGATCATCAACGCGGATGCAGAAACGGCCCACAAAAACGTGATCACGGCCATGGACGCTGCCGCGGCAGTTGGCATCACCAGCCTTTCCATCGCCACTGAGCGTAGCACTGCTGAAACCGCAGAAGCCGCAGAAGCCGCAGAAGCCGCTGACAGCATCGACGACCAGTAATGAATGCCAACATCGCTCAGCAGCGAAAGCCGGGGTGGCAACGCCTGCTGGGCATGATCAGACCCTACTGGCCCTGGTTTTTGCTGGCCGTGGTGGGTCTGCTGCTGGATTCCATCGCGCAATCAGGCTTCATCTTTCTGCTGCGACCGCTGATTGACGAGGGGTTCAGTGCCGAATCAGCGGTGGGGCAGTGGTTGCCGCTTGTCATGTTCGCGTTGATTGTGATGCGCGTGCTGGGCAATTTTTCCGGCATCTACACCACCGTCTGGATCGGTCGCAAGGTTGTCAACACCATGCGCGCAGGTCTGTTTGGTCATTATCTGTTGTTGCCACAACGCTTTTTCGATCAGCACAGTGCCGGTGATCTGGTCTCCAAAGTCACCTACAACACAGATCAGGTGGCGCAGGCAGCAACCACCGGCATGATTACGGCCGTGCGTGACTCGCTGACCGTGGTCGGCCTGGTGACGGTGATGCTGCTGCAAAGCCTGGTATTGAGCCTGACACTGGCGGTGCTGTTGCCCGTGGTCGCGATTGTGACCAGCGTCATCAGCCGTCGCTTTCGCCGACTCAGCCGCAAAATTCAGGACTCCATGGGCGGTTTGACCCACGTTACCGAGGAGGCTGTGCGCGGCCATCAGGTGGTCAAACTGTTTGCGGGTGAAGCTTATGAACGGCAGCGTTTTGCCAGACACAATGAGTCCAATCGTCGCTTGCACCAGAAACTGACCGCAACCCAGTTGCTCAGCTCCTCACTGGTGCAGGTATTCGCCGGAATTGCCTTGTTGATACTGTTGTACCTGGCCACCCAGCAGCGAGTTGACCTGAACATCAGCGCGGGTGTGTTCATATCGGTACTGGGGGCAATGGTGGCCATGATTGCCCCGATGAAACGCTTGACCAATGTGCATGTGCAGTTCCAAAAAGCGCTGGCTGCCGCTGACAGCGTGTTCGAGATCATGGATCAGGCTAGCGAGCAGGAAGCGGCGCGCAACACCGATGCTGCTGCCAACACCAGCCACCGCAGCAGCGGGCACATCAGCATCCTCAACATCAGCTATCGTTATCCCGAGCGCAACGAGATCGCGCTTGACCAGGTCAGCCTGGTGTTGCGACCCGGCACGGTTACCGCGCTGGTGGGGCGCTCTGGCAGCGGCAAAACCACACTGGCCAGCATGTTACCGCGTTTTCTGCAGCCTGATTCTGGCAGCATCCAGCTCGATGGCGTAGATGTGCAGGATTGGCCGCTGGCCAGCTTGCGTGAGCAAATCGCTTACGTTGGTCAGGATGTGGTGTTGTTCAACGACACGCTGTATCAGAATATCGCCTATGGGGCGCTGTCTGGCAGCGACCGAGACCAGGTGCTGCGGGCAATTCGCGCTGCGCACGTGGATGAATTTGCCGAGCAGCTGCCGCAAGGTCTGGACACGCCGATAGGCGATCGCGGTCATCTGCTCTCCGGCGGTCAGCGACAACGGCTGGCGTTGGCCAGGGCTTTGCTCAAGGATGCGCCGATTCTGATCATGGATGAAGCCACTTCATCGCTGGATAACCTTTCCCAGCAGTTCATTCAGGAGGCGGTACAGCAATTGCAGCACAATCGTACTGTGCTGATCATCGCACATCGACTGCATACCATCGAACATGCGGACAATATCGTCATGCTGGTGGATGGTCGCATCGATGCCCAGGGTGGGCATCAGCAGTTGTTGGCCAGCAGCGCGGCCTACCGCGAGCTACAACAAGCAGGCGACGTGGATTTGCCAGCCGCAGAGACACTGTGATTTGCGCTGTGGACAAACTACGCGATTGGCCCGCGTGCCAAACCTGAACCAATGGCTGCAGCAGATCTGGTACGGCGGTCGGCCGTCGCCGTGGTATCTGCGCTGGTTGGCAAGGTGCTATGGCTGGTTATTGCCGACGCACAGCAGGCCCAGCGCACACCAGCGTGTACCGCTGGTGGTGGTTGGCAACCTGGTCGCTGGCGGCAGCGGCAAGACGCCACTGGTGATTCACCTGGCCGGGTTTTTACAACAGTCCGGGCTACGGGTGGCCGTCATCAGCAGGATCTACCGCGGCAGCGCGAAAGGACCGGAGCTGGTTAATGCCAGCAGCCGTTGGTCACAGTTGGGTGATGAGCCGCTGCTATTGAGACGACAGCTTTCATGTCCTGTCGTTGTTTCTAGAAAACGCTATCAAGCGTATGATTATATTATAAATAATATGAATGATATTGACGTTGTGATCAGTGATGACGGACTGCAGCATGGCCAGCTTCATGCCGACATCCGCATTGCCGTCATTGACGGCAAGCGCGGCTTTGGCAATGGTTTGTTGTTGCCGGCCGGCCCCTTGCGCGAGCCGCTGACCCGACTGCAAGACATGCATCACATCGTCATCAAGCAGACCCGGGAACAAGTACCAATACAAGGGCAAGAGCAACACCAGCACAACCAGCTCATGGCTGTTCTCGGCAAGCACCTGCCAGCCTCAGTGCATGACCCGGAGCCGCACAGCATGTTGCTGCACAGCAGCCACGCTGTGCGGCTGACCGACGGTCAACAACGGCCACTTGCAAGCTTTGCCGGCAGTCGCGTGCAGGCCATTGCTGCCATTGCCGACCCGGACAGCTTTTTCGACATGCTGCGTACTCACGGCATGCAGCTGCAGACGCACCCATTGCCTGATCACAGTGTCGTACCGCAGGCATTGTGGCGGCTTCTGGCAACTGATCTGCCAGTGCTAATCACTGCCAAGGACGCGGTAAAAGTGGCCGCTGACGCACACCAGCAGCTTTGGTACGTGCCGGTGGTCACCAGTTTGCCGGAGCCATTTCTGCAAGCATTGTTGCAACAATGCCGGGAGTTACTGTGCCGCGCAGCATGATTGTCATACCGGCGCGTCTGGCTTCGCACAGATTGCCCGGCAAGCTGCTTCTGGATCTGGCCGGCAAACCGATGCTGCAGCATTGCTGGGAGCTGGCCTGTGCAGCCGATGTTGGTGCTGTCTGGATTGCCACCGAAGACGAGGCAATCGAGCAGGCAGCCAGCGCATTCGGCGCCAAGGTGATTCGAACCGGGGCGCACACTTCGGGTACCGAACGCATCGCCGAAGCCATCAACCAGCTTGATCTGGCGCCCACCGATGTAGTCATCAACCTGCAGGGCGACGAGCCGCTGCTGCCGGTTGCAGTGATCCGCAATCTGCATGAGCACGCTAGGCAGAAGCTGGACAGTGACTCAGGTGATGCCGCATTCAGTGTCTGCACGCCACTGCATGACAGCAGTCAGCTGCTTGATTCAAACCAGGTCAAGGTGGTGCTGGATCGAACACAACGGGCGCTGCTGTTCACACGCGCGGCAATTCCCTGGTCAGCAAGTTCGCGGGCAGGGCGGCTGGATGCATCGGAATTGATCAAACGACAGGCGGTGTATCTGCATCATGGCCTGTATGCCTACACTGCCGCCACACTGCGGCAATGGCATGCACTGCCACCAGGCCAGCTGGAACAGATCGAAGCGCTGGAGCAACTGCGGCTGCTAGAAAACGGGTTAAGCATCTCGATGCTGATCAGCCAACTGGATGTGGCTGAGCTGACCCGTTGTCGTGGGGTGGACACAGCAGACGATATGCAACGTGTGCGCGACTTGCTGTGTCGGCGCTAGTCTTCCCGACCAGTCATACTGACCGCTTCATGCGCATGTGACCGAATGACTTGGTAACGATTGCAGTTGGCGTGGCTGGGAAATGGAGTGTATTGCTGAACCTGGCTTTGATCATGAGTTTCATGCAAACATCAGAAAAAACAGGCAGAGCATCCTGATTCCCGGTCAAGAATTTTTACCTTCAGCAGGGAGTATTGAGGGCATTTACCTTTGTTTGCGTGCAATAAGTGTCATCTGTAAATTTTCATTTTCAATGCGCCTGTAAACAGGATTCTACAGGATGCCGCGGCTTTAAGAGCGTGTAAACACGCGAACCATTCGAGTTAAATAGGGTTAATCCTGAAGTGCTTTATTCTTGACACTGGCTTTTTTATTTAATCTCAAAAAGCAATAAGAAGAAAAAACAATCATCAGTGTTATCAACGCCAGAAAGCCAATACGATTGAAGGCAGGAACAGCAATTGGTACAAGGGGCAAGCCACATATTTGCAGCGCCATTTGTCTTCCTATACCAATCGGAAAATAGTTTACTGGAGGAAACTCCAAAGAAAAAACTGTTGATGACAAGCCATTTATCGGGGAAACAGAGCCAAATTCCCACAACAAATCATTGGTATTGCTCCCTGAATCTCCATATACAATCACCCAGTAATTGCCTGGTGATAATGTTACTGGTCGCAATAATTCAAGATTCCATTGATATTCATCCAAAGGTGGTGCCCCTGGCGCAGTGAACATTTTCCCAGTTTTGGTTCTGGTAGCTATAATTTCTGGTTCTGCTACGACATCAGTGCTTGGCATTCCGTTATCAATCCTGATGTTTCTTATGCTGATTGTCCAATTATCACTGGATATTTCACTGTCAGGGTAATATCCACCCCATATCACCAGCTCGTTGAGTGTCTGCGGTAAAGCTATAGTGAAATTATCTGCAACAATCTGAGAAGCACTGGATGCGCACCAATCACATGCCACGTCTGAAAACACGCCACTATCAGTCGGCTGCTGGTTCAGTAGCAATTCGCCCTCACATTGCTGCTCGATTTCGCCGCGATTCGAATTTGAGTTAAAGTCTCCCTCCGGATAGGGCTGAGCAATACTGTTGGTTTGCATAATAATCAACATCGCAATTACAGCACTAATTCGTATCGTAAACATATTTATTTCCATTTTCTACTCAAAACCTGAAGCTCATGTTAAAGGTTATCATGAATGCTTGATATAGAACCAAATCTCGGATCAGTCAGACTTCACGGCCTTCATCCTTTAGCATTTGCAGTCTTTTGCCTTAGCCAGGTTCGCATACTTTCATGCATGGTGAAGACAGATGACATCGGGTTTCGCCATGACGCTTTGCCGACCAGCACTGGTTTCGTTGTATTGAGCCTGGTATGCCTATTTATTGATTTCATTGAGCCATCATCATTGTCACTCTCCTGGTATCACTCGTGTCTTGCTGGTCTTGTCATCCACCCTGACCTGAAAATGTCCGCCGGGTGGTGTCGGTGGCTTCCGCACAAAGAACACAGTCCACGAACCATCCTTGCGCACAAAGTCATAATGCGCCTCCGGCTCGTTGTAATCTGCAATCTTGTATCCTGCGTCCGTCGCGGCACGACTTGCCACCTGAACAACCTCCTGCTGGGTCAAACGTGTGTGAGTGGAACGAGTGTGGGTGGAGCGAGCACACCCTACAGTGAGCAATGCGACTGCGACGAATAAAATGATAAATCTGTGCATGGCACGCAATGATCGCTAACGTCTGAACTCAGAGGCATACAGCACGTGAAGCAAGCTGGACGTCGGCTTGAGCGACTTGTCAGGTGCTAGCGACCTCACGTCCAAGCTCTGTACTTGGCGGCAACGTATGGTGCAATAGCCGTGATAAGTAGAACAAGGGGCCAAATGTTCCCATCTTTGAAAGTGTACGTCTCAAGGATTTCTGACCAGGGCTTACTTTGGATAATATGACCAAACGTGAACTCAAACCCCAAGGTGAGGCATAACCATCCAAAGCCAATGGCGGCGTAGCTTGCAATCGATGCCCGACCAAGCCATGGCAGTGTAAAGTACGCGATGGCAAGAATGGCTCCGGACAACAGCGCGCCGCTAAGGGGGAGTCCTAGGGATTTCCCTAGTGTTGGAATCAGGATCGTTTCTCGAAGCGCGCCATTCGCTATGGCTAACACAAGGATACTCAGCCATACCGAGAATGCCTTAATGGTCAGTTCGAGGTTCACGAAGCTCTCCTGTTAACATCTCGAGATACACACTATGGAATTTTGGGATATCCACACACCTTAGCCCGCATATTGCATGAGGGATTCGGATTTTAGGGGAAATCTGCCAAAGTAGTTTGGTGCATCGTCCGCAGAGCCATAGCTGGCTAAGGTTCAAGGAGGATGTGCCAAAATACGACGGCAGATTTTTCCTAAAACC
>JAJFKZ010000127.1 GCA_021772955.1 Gammaproteobacteria bacterium
GCCTGGCCCTGAATGCTGACAGACCAACTGCATCTAGACATTGAAACGAAAATGCATGACGTCAGCTTCCTTGACGATGTAGTCCTTGCCTTCCACATGCAGCTTGCCGACTTCCTTGCAGCCCTGCTCACCCGCATAACGGATGAAGTCGTCAAACGCAATCACCTCTGCGCGGATAAAGCCGCGTTCGAAATCCGTGTGAATGCGACCAGCCGCATTCGGCGCTGTGGCCCCACGTGACACGGTCCAGGCGCGCGCCTCCTTTGGCCCCACGGTAAAAAAAGTGATCAAATCCAGCAGTTCGTAACCGGCCCGGATCAATCGATTGAGACCGGCCTCCGCCAGACCCAGATCCTGCAGAAACTCGGTCTGATCAGCAGCGTCGAGCTGGGCCAATTCAGATTCTATTTCTGCACATAAAATGACCATACTGGCCTGTTCCCGCTCGGCCAGCGCCGCCAGTCTGGCAGTGTAGTCATTACCTTGCAAATGCATTTCATCCACATTCGCGACGTACAGTACCGGCTTTTCGGTGAGCAGATGGTAGTCAGCAATCCACTCGCGATCAGTCTGACTCAACGCCAGACTGCGCACTGGATGGCCTGCCCCCAGATGCAGGTGGACCTGCTGTAAAACTTTCAGTGCTGCTGCCGCCTCCTTGATGCCGGAATTTGCCTGGCGGCCAATCTTGTTCACCGCACGCTCGATGGTTTCCAGATCTGCCAGCGCCAGTTCAGTGTTGATGGTGTCAATATCCGAGAGCGGATCGATACGCCCATCCACATGCACCACGTCATCGTTGTCAAAACACCTGACGATGTGCGCTATGGCGTCGGTCTGGCGTATGTTGGCCAGAAACTGGTTACCCAGTCCTTCACCACTGGCGGCCCCCTTGACCAAACCGGCAATGTCCACGAATTCCATGGTGGTGGGCACCAGTTTCTGAGATTTGGCGACACTCGCCAGCTGTCCCAGTCGCGGATCCGGTACCGGCACCATACCGACGTTCGGTTCGATGGTGCAAAACGGATAATTCTCGGCCCCAATGCCAGCCTTGGTCAGCGCATTGAACAAGGTTGATTTGCCTACATTCGGCAAGCCAACAATTCCACATTTGAAACCCACGATTGACTCCTTGAAAAAGTAATGCTAACTGCTAGGCCAGACTATGCAGATGATTCATTGCGCGCTCGTGCTCACCGCTGATCACGTGCGCCAGCACCGATTCAGCATTGGCACAAGCGGCATCCACCGCGGCACGGTCGGCGGCTGGAATACGCTGATGAATCAGCCAGCCCGTGACTTGCTCAGCCATGCCCGGATGCCCCACGCCGAGACGTAGACGCAGATAGGCGTTGCTGCCCAGATGCTGTTGAATGCTACGCAATCCATTGTGTCCGCCATGACCACCGCCAAACTTGAGCCGGGCCACTCCGGGCGGCAGATCCAATTCGTCATGCACCACCAGCAGGCCAGCAGCATTGTCGGTGATACTGAGCTTGTACCAGTCCAGCACTGCGCGCACAGATTGCCCGCTGCGATTCATGAACGTGGTTGGCTTGCACAGCAAGACATCGTTACCGCCGATGCGAACTGACGCCGTTTGCACGTGCAGTTTTTTCTGGGTCTTGAACCCGATCGCGCCGGCCAGTCGTTCCAAAAACCAAAACCCGGCATTGTGCCGGGTTTGTTCATACTCAGCCCCGGGGTTACCCAGCCCGACAATGATGAATGGCGCAGCCGCCATTTACTCGAAGCCTACCGGTCCGAAGCCTGTGCTGCTGCTTACTCTGCAGCTTCGTCGCTGGCTGACTCCGTGCCAGCATCCGCATCAGCTGCATCGGCGCCCTCGCCATCTTCATCTGCTTCTTCGTCTTCACTGGCAACGCTGATGGCCACGTAGGCAGCAGATGCCACGACAGCATCGTGCTCTTCCACGTCACCATGCAAGAAGGCAGTCGGCTTGACACCATCAGGAAATTTCAGCTCACTGAGCATCACCGAATCACCGGTTTCCAGTCCAATCAGATCCACCTGTATGAATTCCGGCAGATTTTCCGGCAGCGCCATAATTTCCACATCAGTTATCGGGTGCGAAATGACCACACCGGACTCTTTGCCGGCAGCTGATTCTTCTTCATTGATGAAGTGGATTGGCACGGTAATACGCAACTCTTCATCATCGCGCACACGCTGGAAATCCAGATGCATCAAGCGCGGCTTGTACGGATGCCGCTGCATGTCACGTACAATGACTTTCTGTTTGCGACCATCGTCCACTTTCAGCTCCAGAATACTGGAGTAGAAGCTTTCTTGCGTCGAAGCGTGCAGCAATGCGTCATGCTCCAGCGCCAACGATCGTGCCGGGCGCCCGGCTCCGTACAATATGGCCGGCACTTTGTTCTCACGACGCAGACGGCGGCTCGCACCTTTTCCCGCATCCGTGCGCTCAGCGGCCGGAAACGTGATTAACTTTCTCATAAAACTATTCCTGGGTTGATTCTATTGACCTGCGGCTGCAGGCTGTCCCGCGACCAGAACAGCAGAGTATTATAGCAGAGTATCCGAATCAGCTTCAATGGTCAGCTGCTTTTGCAACATGCAGGCAGTTGCGCCAGCGAAACCGGGAAGTTTGCGCGCTGAAACTCCCCGATGTTTGCTACAATTGCTCAGTTGACAAACACGCCCGATGGCGTACTGCGACACGCTCAGTGGCGCAAGCGGGACCATAAGTCACCAGGCAGAGTGACGTGTCCCGCGGGCAGATCACATAGATCGCCAGCGGCATAGCCAGCATTCAATAAAATAAACGGATTGCCATGTTTAGAGTCAAGTCAAGTTTCACAAGCTGTGGATTCAGCCTGTTGGCATTGCTATGCAGCAACCTGGTCAGCGCGAACATCACCGGCATCGTCGTCGATGACAGCAATGATCTGCCCGTCATGGACGCCAGAGTGCGACTGCAGACCACCACCAACGCCCCGTTCATAACCTCGGCCGATGGCAGTTTCAACCTCGGCAATGTGCCCGCCGGCAATCTGATCGTGACCGCAGTGCCCAGCTATGACAGCAGTCGTGCCGGCAACTACATCACCGGCTCATCCACTGCCAGCGACGGTGACGTGATCGAGATCCGACTGACACGCCTGCCGCTTACCGATGCCAGCCCGTACGATCCCGGCGGCGCCGAGCAATGCGCCACTTGTCACTTTGACCAGTTCAGCGAATGGCAGCAATCTCGCCACAGCGGTGCCGCCAACAATGCCTGGGTGCGCGATCTGTTCTCCGGCGATGGCACGCCCGGCGGTGCTGCCGGCTTCGTCTTTACCGAGACCCATGACCCCGGTGACAGTGGTTTCTGCGCCACCTGCCATGGACCGATCGAGGACGTGCAGAACCCCGGCAATGTCATGTTCAACAATTTTCAGACGGCAGTCGGGCAAGATGGCGTCACCTGTCTGGCCTGCCACCAGATGGCCGAGGTCAACGAGAACGTTGATCAACTGCATCATCTGGGCAACAGCAGCTATCGGTTTCCGGATCAGGGTACAACTTCGCTGTGGGTCTGGGGACCGCTGGATGACATCAGCAGCGTGATGCGCTCTTCGCATCAGCCGGTGTTTTCTGATTCCCGATTCTGTGCCTCCTGCCACCAGTACAACAACCCCGACACCGACATGCCCGGCCAGACCACCTACAGCGAATGGCTGGCTTCACCTTTTGCTCAGACCGGCCCGGACTTCGCCAGTTGCCAGGATTGCCACATGCCAGCAGCCGCGCAGCCCGGACCGATCTCCACGCTGGGCGGACAGCCGATACGCGCAGCCGAACAGCGTCGTGCGCACGATTTTCCTGGCGCCACACCACCCCGGTTGCAGGGTGCGATTGATCTGAGCATCGATGCCAGCAGCGATGAAAACGGTTTATTGGTCGAGGCAGTGGTCAGCAACACTGGTGCCGGTCATGATTTTCCCACTGGTATATCCATCCGCAACGCCATGCTGCATGTTCAGGCCAGCGTCGATGGCCAGCCACTGCCACTGCTCGCAGGCGATGTGATTCCGTTCTACGGATCATCCACCAGCACCAGCACCGGGGATGATCTCGCTGGTGCGCCGGGGCGCGGCTATGCCCGCGTACTGGAAGGCCGCATCAATGGTACCGGCCCGGTGGTACGACCAGTGTTGTTCATCGATGCCGAAAACATCTGGTCAGACACACGCATTCCAGCGGCTGCCAGTGATGTTTCCGAATACCTTTTTGACACCAGCGGACTGGCGCCGAGCAGCAACATCGAGGTCACCGCCACGGTTTTGTATCGACGCGCCTGGCGCGACCTGGCCGTGACCAAGAACTGGACCCAGACACCCAGCGGTGGCGAGGTGCAGACCGTGGTCGCACAACAGAGCCTGGATGTATCAGCCGGCGCAGC
>JAJFKZ010000128.1 GCA_021772955.1 Gammaproteobacteria bacterium
TCGGCAATGGCCTACCGAAAAAGATCGAGGCCGGCTGTGCGCGCACGCGTGCCTTGTCCATGCAACGCCTGTTCGGTTGGGTCTTTGTCATCGGTGGCCTATTGCAGGCAGCAGTGTGGCTGTCACCGCTGGCCATTGCCAGCGCCAGGCCAATCGGCATCGTCATTTACGGTTTGATGTTCCTGAGTTGCGTGATTGGTTCGCTGCGCATTTTTCGTCGACAAAACTCCAGCAACTAGCCCAAGGCACTGATCACGCTGGCAATCAACCATTCCGCTGCGTGGCGATGACCGCCACGCAACGGTGATCGATAACTTCAACGCTTGCGGATACGCAGGTCGCCGCTGAAGGTATTGATATCGATCCTGGCGTCGCCGCCACCGGTGGCACTGTCGAAGTCGTTGTAGACATCACCGCTGAAGCTGTTGCTGTCGACTTCGAAGCTGCTGTCGGCAGGCAGGTTCAAGACCACATCACCACTGTGGGCGTTGAGTTTGATTCTTGCATCGGCCGCCAGGCTGAACTCGAAATCCATGTCTCCGGAAACCGTTTGCGCATTCAGGTCGGAAATTTCACCTGCCTGCAATGTCACATCCCCGGACACCGTTTCCACCCGCACGCGACCGCGCATGCCATCCAGTCTGCTATCACCACTGACTGTATTCAGCTCCAGCGCACTGCCGCTGCCACTGGCTTGCACATCACCACTGACGGTTTTGATGCGCAGCTCTGAGGCCGCCGAACTGGCACGGATTTCACCGCTGACGGTGGTCACTTGCAGCGACTTGCCATCCATGCCGGTGATGTCAAAATCTCCGCTCACGGAGGCCAGACTGGCCAGGGCGGCGTGTGGCAGCATCAGTGTCAGCTTGGTGTCATCGTGACCGCTGTCACCAAACCAGTTGCGCTGCTGCTTCGGTTCAATCTTGATTTTCCAGTCGCCTGCGCTGCCATCGATGCTGAGTTCATCATCCTCGTGCCCCAACGTGCCACTGATCTGAAAGCGATTCTGATCCCAGCCCTCAACGCTGACATCACCGGACACCAGCGACAACTTGAAGCGACCTTCAGCGTTCATTTCGCGCTGTTCATCAACGCTTTTTTGTGCCAGCGCCGGTTGCATGAGCAGCATCGCTGTAAGCAGTAACACGGCACTGCATAATGTTTTTGAATTCGGTAGTCTCATTTTCTTTCTCCGTTGCTTGTGATGTTTTCGTAGCCCTGATTGGAAATCAATAAACACTGCAGTCATGGCTGCACTGCCCTACCCTGCTCCTCCTGTGCACGAGCAGAGGAGGTTGGTGGCGATGTACCTGCTAGCAGTGGTGCGCATCTTTCTGCATGCTTTTTACCGTGCACCTGCAGCTATCGACTCATTGTTTGGATGCGGCCTGCCTTGTATCCGTTTAAAGGTTGCCGGTTTTTTCTACACCGTTACAGAACATGCACGGTAAACATGTTCAGGCGCGACAATTGCAGATTGGCTAGCTGTTGCCACAAGCTCTGGTTTTCAGGATCCTGGGCCAGTGCCATTTGCAGCTGTTGTGCTGCCAGATCGTATTCCTGCATGCCAGCCTGCAAACCAGCCGTCGTCGCAGACACCGGCAACGCAGCCATACTGACCACTGACTCAGTGTGCATGGCCTGCACCAGATCGTTGGTATTACGCTGCAAACTGGCCTGTAGTGTGGTGTTTTCCAAGCCACTCCGCGGTTCGCCAACACTCACCAACGGCCTAGTAATGTCGGACATAATTCGTGGCAAATGCTGCCACACCACCGCCACCAGCACACTGATCACCAGCATGGCTGCCAGTGCCTGTGGCCAATGCCCAATCCAGCTTGTGGAGCGGGTCGGCTGATGTCCAGCATCCTCCTGCAGCCTGGCGGCTATACCCTGCCACTGGTCATGCGCCGGAGTCATTGTCTCCGGCAATGCCTGCAGTCGACGCCGCAAATGCTCAGGCAACTGCTGACCTTCAATGTGGTGATGATGTTGTTCAGACATGCTGATTAACCTCCCGGCCATGGCTGTCGCAGGCCAGATCCTTATGCAAATACTGTTTTAGCAGTTTACGTGCTCGATTGAGCTGGGCGCGCGATGTACCCTCGGCCATTTTGATCATGTCGGCAATCTCGACATGGCTGTAGCCATGCAGTTCATGCAGTACCAGCACCAGCCGCGCGCGCGGCGGCAGGCTGGCGATGGCGGCCTCCAGATCGTGATCGGCGTGGGTTTCACCCGGTGCTACGGTGATGTCCTGTGCTGGCAGTGGATCGCTGGCCATGCGTAACCGTGCACTACCACGGCGGCGTTCCGCCAGCACGATGTTCACCGCTACCCGGTGTAGCCAGGTGGTCAGCGCCGCCTCGCCGCGAAACTCTGACAATTTACGCCATGCCTGCACAAAGGTTTCCTGCAGCACATCCTCGGCCCAGTGCCAGTCACAGCCGCACAGACGCCAGCACAATGCATAGATGCGCTGATAATGATTTCGATACAGTTGTTCGAACGCAACCTTGCTGCCAGCGCGACTGGCAGCGATCAGGTCCAGGTCCGTGCTATGCTGAGTGGCGGCATTGCTGGTCATGTTTCATTGTTCCCGTAACCCATCGTATCAGGCACCCCAGAATAACCATCTATGGAGCGCGTTGTGTTGGAACAGCAAAAGATTGTCTGGTGCAGCCCGCAAAGACACCATCGCGCCCATGCATAACTAGTTTGATATGTCTTTGCTGTTCATGCACTTTATGATGGCACCCGCCATGATTTCGTTTAAATCAATCCGTTGTAATGTAGCGTGTTTACTCATTATGGCGCTGCCAGTGCTGCTCGCCTGCAGCGTAGCCTGGGCCGCCAACTCGCCAACCACTGAACAGTTTGCCAGTTCCGATGTTGAGTTGCCCCCGATCGAAGTGCGCGAGCGCAGCCTGCAAAGCGATGATGAGCAAGTCTATATGCTCGATCGAGATGCTATTGAGCAACGCCAGGCACAGCACCCACAGCAGTTGTTGGCATCACTGCCCGGCGTCTGGATCAGTCGCGGCAGCGGCCAGGAGCACCTGACCGCGATCCGCTCACCGGTGTTTACCGGTGCCGGTGCCTGCGGCGCGTTTTTGCTGCTCGAACACGATGTCCCGATCCGACCGGCCGGGTTCTGTAACGTCAACCAATTGTTCGAGATCAACCTGAACAACGCCGGATCGATACGCGTGCTGCCCGGCCCCGGTGACGCCCAGCATGGCGCCAATGCCTTGTTCGGCGTGATCGATGTGCAGGCCGCGCCGGTAGCATTGCGGCCACAGTATGGGTTGCGTGTGGCTGGCGGCGACAACGATTTTGTGCGCGTGGATGGGCAGATAAAACTGGGCCAGAGCAGTATCGCTATCGACTTCACCGACAGCAATTCATTTCGCGCCGAGGAAGGCTACCAGCACTTTTTCGGCGAATTCGCCGACCAGCGTGTGATCGGTACGGCCAGTGTCAGCACTTTTGTCAACGCCGCCTACCTGGATCAGCAGACCGCTGGTTTCATCCTCGGCGAGGACGCGTTTCGCGACCCGCTGGCACGTAAATCCAACCCCAACCCGGAAGCGTTTCGCGAAGCCAGCGCAGTGCGACTGGTGCAGCACTGGCAATGGCAAACCAGCCAGACGCAGAGCTTCAACCTGACCGGCTTTGCGCGCCGCAGCCGGATGGAATTTTTGCAGCATTTCCTGCCCGGCCAGCCACTGGAAAACAACGGCCAGGAAAGCATCGGGGTGCAATCGGACTGGCAGCAGCTCTGGCGCAACTCTTCGCTGCAGGTCGGCCTGGATGCAGAGTGGTCCAGCGGCTTTCTACGTGAGTTTCAGGCCGAAGCCATCACCGACGGTTCGAGTTTTTTGCAGGCAACACGCCCGCAGGGATTGCATTATGACTTTGACGTCAATGCCATCAGCCTGAGCCAGTGGCTGCGCTATCAGCATCGTTTCAATAACGGCTGGCAACTTGATGCCGGTTTACGCAGCCAGTATCTGCGCTACAACTACGACAACAACATGCTCACCGGCAATAGCCGTGACGATGGCAGTGCCTGCGGTTTTGGTGGCTGCCTGTTCACCCGTCCGGCCAATCGTCACGATGATTTTTTCAACCTGGCCCCATCGCTGACACTGCGCTTACCACTGGACCAGCAGAACCATTGGCAGTGGCGTGTGGCGCGCGGCTTCCGGCCGCCGCAGGCCACCGAGCTGTATCGATTGCAGAACGGTCAGACTGCGGCCGACCTGGGCAACGAAACACTGTTCAGTGCAAGCTCCGGTGTCAGCGGCCTGTGGCATGACTTGCGCTACCGGCTTAATGCGTACTACCAACGCAGCCACGACCAGATTTTCCGTAATGCCGATGGTTTCAACGTCACTGATGGCGCGATCCGTTCGCTGGGTCTTGAGTGGCAAACCGATCTGGCCCTGACCCCACGACTGCAAGCGAGTTACAGCGGCAGCTTTGCCGAGCATGAATATGCCTCGGACAGCTTTGCTGACAGCGGCGAGGATTTCGTACGCGGCAATCAGGTGGATACGGCACCGAAGTGGCAGAATTATTTCCGTCTGCAGTGGCAACCCACAGCCGAGCTAAGCCTGAGTAGTGAAATTGAACAGCTGGGCGGGTATTTTCTGGATGCCGCCAACAGCGCCCGCTACGAAGGGCACACGCTGTTGCATCTGGCTGTTGCCTGGCAGCCGGCGCGACAGTGGCTGTTGCGCATGCGGGTAGAAAACCTGCTCAACCGCCGCTACGCCGAGCGCGCCGATTTCGCCTTTGGCAATTTTCGCTATTTTCCTGGCCAGGGTACCACCCTGCGGCTTAGCCTCGGCTGGCAGTCAGGCCGAGTCCGTTTCCAGTAACAGGCTGGTGATTTCAGCCGCCAGTTGCAAATCCGCCACGGTACCGAAATGCTGTGCACGACGCCGACCACAGCGGTCAATCAGCACGCAGGTGGGGGTACCCTGCATGCCATAGACGGCCATGGTCAAAGGCAATGCCCCGGACTCAGCAACCGCATCGATCGCAATGGGGAATTGCAGCCGATTTTCGTGCACAAAAGCTCGCAACGCCACTTCTGTTTGTGCCGCATGATGTTCGAATACGCTGTGCAGGCCAATCACCTGCACACCGAGATCGTGGAAGTAGTTATGCACACGCTGCGCTTGCGGGAGGCTGTGTTGCACACAACCCGGACACAGCATCTGGAATGCTTCCACCACCACCACCTGTCCGCGCAGATCAGCCAGCGTCAACGCCTGCTGGCAGTTCAGCCACTGTGTGCACTGCAAAGCCGGTGCCTGGCGTGCGGCACTATCAGTCTGCTGCATGCTTAACTCAATCCCGCCACTGGCTGAACACATAATCGGTATCCGCATGCGGCTGATGACAGGCAAAACAGGCTGTGGCCGCGTCTGCACCCACCACCCGCTGCTCGGGATCACCGCCGGCAAAGCCCTCGAAGCCCCAGCCACCCGTATCAGCATAGCGTGCGGCATCTTTTTGCATGACACCAAGCACCTTGCGCCCGGCTTCGGTCACGGCATGATCAGCAGCAGTCACATCGAGCAGATCAAACACCAGCACGGATCCGTCTGGGAAGCTGCCACTGGCGTAGCCGGTGCTGGCCAACTCGTTGGCGTAAATGTGATGCAGTCCACCAAACGCGGCATGCAGCGGGTGCCCCGGTTCGATGAGCATGGATTTGACGTGTTGCCAGTGACGGTAATCGCCTGGATAATCCACCGCGTCATCGGCAGCCAGGGCGGTGAAGACTGTGGTTAGCAATGCCAGTACTGCGATACCGGAAATTCGGCCAATGCTGGTACAGGGCTTTGTTTCGATGTTCATGATGATGCTCCTCATTAATGGTTATTATGTATTGAGTCGATACATAATTAGCATAAATCAGCCCCCGACACTTGTCAACACATGTATCGATACGCTACATTATCGGCATGAATAAAACCATCTTATTGCTGGAACGGTTGGGCAACCTGGTCCAGCACGCGCGGCGCGAAGACGCCAAGCAACTGGGCCTGCAGCCAGTGCATCTGCAGATACTGGCTTACCTGCATCGCGCCAATCGTTACAGTGACCTGCCAATCGCTGTGACCGAGTATCTGGGGCTAACCCGGGGTACGGTGTCGCAGTCGATTAAGCTGCTGGAACACAAGGGTTTACTGATAAAACGTGTGACCCATCCGCACGCGCGCAAACAACACCTGCAACTGACCGCACGCGGGCGCGAAGCCGCGGCCGCCGGCTGGCTGCACAAAATGCGGACCTTGCTGGAGCATGAGCAGCCGTCAAGCGACCAGCTTGAGAGCACGCTGGAGACATTGCTGACGACACTGCAGCGGGCGCAACACGGCAAGCCATTTGGGGTCTGCAATAGCTGCGTATTTCATCAACGCCACGGCAACGGTTCCCGCTGTGGCCTGACCGGTGAACGTCTGCACACAGACGAAATCGAGCTATTGTGCCGGGAGTGGCAGGACGCTGCCCAAGCCGCTTGAGTTGCGGATTGGATATGCTTGCGCAGGACCGTTGATCACTACGGCATGTTTTCGAAACCATCGCGAAACAACAGATCAGACTCATCCGGGATGAATTCGGTTGTGGCCAGCGCCACCCCGGCCTGACCATTTTGCAGTCGGTAATAATATGCCTGCTGGCCTGAATTGTTGAAAGCATTCTGGGCATTATGCGAGTAACGCATGGTGTTCGGGAAAAAGGGCAGTGCCACTTCAATGTCCGCCAATACATCACCGGCAAAGGCCTGGCCGGTGCGTGCCACCAGTGCCAGACCAAACTCCGGATCAAACAGAAACAGAGCCTCGCGGCTGGCACCGTCGGCGATGACAAACCCGGAAAACATCACCTGATCCTGCTCATTCAACACGAATGCAAACGGATCTCGCACTTCCAGCCCGATTGGCTCCGGCAACACATCAAAGGCGCTGACAATGGGAATGGTCTGACCACCGCGACGCATCAGCAATTGCCGTACGCTGCCGATGCTGGTAGCGACGAAGGCACCAAAAACCATCGTGCTGTTGTCATTGATATCCACAGCTCCGGAAAAACTCTGGATACTGCCATCCGGACTGGCCGCACCGGTGCGGGTAACTTCATCCAGGCTCAGACCATCGCCGGTAAACAGGCCAACATAGTCCTGGGCAAAATCATCCACATCATACAGCGAGAGTACCTGACCAGTACTGCTGTGCTGCGGTGAAACACCCGTGCCGGGGATGAATGTTCCCAGCCCATCGGCAGCAGGCTCCCCACTGTGCAGCAGCTTGATCACATCGACACCGTCACTGGCATAGATGCCGAAATTCACTCCCGCACCCTCAGTTCTCAACACAGTGGCCATACTGCCATCGTTGCTGAAGCTGGTGCCTTGCAAAAAACCCAGTGACACCACCCTGTTGTCCGGTAGCACCTGACCGTTATTGAACAAGCTCTGCAGCGCTGTACCATCTGCACGCAGCAGACTTGATAGCTGCTGTGGCTGACCGGGAAGCTCGACAAAACCAGAAAAGCCTGCCTCACCGAGATCGTTCACCTGCATTGAAATTGGTATCGAGTCGGCGATGTTGGTGACACTCCCAGCTCCGACGCTGTCACCGTCCAGCACCAACAGCTCTGTGCTTGTACCATCACCGCGATAGACGGCTAACTCACCCGCCGAATCCGGGGCCGCCAGAACAATGCGACCACTGACATCGATACCGAATGGACGGGTAAAAAATGGTGTATTGGACGCAACCGCACCCGGATCTAGCCGTAGAAAATTCCCATCCGCTGACAGATCACCACCCCGGAATACCTTGCTCACTGCATTGCGATCAGCAACAAAAAAGCCCCAGTCGTCGAGCGGACCGGGATCGGTCGTGGCCAACAAGTTCGCCCACACCAGCACCTGACCGGCATCATTGAGCACCGGAAAAACAATGCTATCGGAAAACACGCCGTTGCCGTCCGGTGCAGATTGCCCGCTTTGCACCAGCAGTTCGGTGGTGACGATGAAATCGGTTGCCGGTGTCTGCGACTGACCGGTTGCTGCAGCCAACAAAGTGGCGACCGCCAGCACAGCAGGTGAAGCTGATCGGATGGGCATGACTGACTCCTGAAACTGTTGTTGTTGCAGACAGTGTGCCGATTGCAGACCGCAGTCACAGCTTGCGTTTGCCAGCTTTAGTCTGCTTTAGCCCGCCTTATTCACCGCCCGCTGGTCACGAAGCGTGGTCAGGATCTGCCCCGGACTGGATACAAGGTCCTGTGAATGAGGTGTTTCGCTATCACGCGCACCGGTATTGTGCTTGCCGGTACGATGAAGATGCACGATCGATTGAAACGCGCAGATACGAGGCCAGTCGGCAGCTCAGTAGAAGTAGGGCGATTATGGCGGGGTTAGTCGTTGATAGTGTCTGCAACTGATCCAGCCGCTGCTGGCAGTATCGGCTGTGCCTGGACAGCAACCATGATATCCGGCGAAATGGCCAGCCCGCGGCAACCTTCCGCACTGGCAGTAAGCAGGTTTCCTGCCTGCTCGTGCTGTCCCAGATGCTGGTAGACAATGGCCAGATAGACCTTGTAGATGGCATCAAGCTTGTCAGGCTCAATGGCCAGCGCCGCAATGTCACCTCTAAGCGGCGGCTGCAGACTGTGGTCGATGCCGGACAACATGGTTTGGTAATACAACGTTGCCACGGCGTGCATGGGCTGGGCGTCGCCTTCGTGATAGAGGCGCTCGGCAAGAGCAATTGCAGTGGCGTAAGCCTGCCTGGCCTGATCGTGCTGACCGGCGTGGCGCAGAGCATCAGCATAGTTGCCCCACAAACGATGGTCTTCGGCTGCGCCGGATTGGGCATGTCGCTGCAGTGCCGCAGCAAAGCCATCGACAGCATCATCAAAATGCCCCAGGTTGTAATCGATCACGGCAATCTGGCCGTCACCGACGAACGAGTCCGGATCCTGCTCTGCAGCCAATAAGTAACTTTCTCTGGCGGCTGCAAAATCAGCGGCGCAGAATTGCAGTGTGCCCAGGTTGTTCAATACCAGCAGGTTGGCATCCAGCTCTGTGGCCTGGTGCGCTGCTTCCAGTGCTGCTTCAAGATCACCCCCCATGTAGTTCAGGCGCGCCTGCTGATAGGGGATTTTCCAGAAATTAGGCTCGGTGGTCGCCGCCTGTTGCAGGATCTGCAGGGCCTGTATCAGCGCCTGATTGTCTTCCCCGCGTGCGTATTGACCAAACTTCAGCTCAGCCATGCCGAGCATGGCGTCGACCTGCTGCGGTGCCAATAGCAACGCCTGTTGCAATGCAGTCATGGCTTCAGCATGCAGGCCACGTTTTCGAGCCAGTGTTGCCTGCGCGATCAGCACCTCGGGCCAGAGCGGTTGCAAGCGCATTGCGCTCTGACACGGCCCTTCTGCTTCCGCCAGCCTTGCTGTGTCCCCGCTACGGATATGCTCCTGTACCAAAGCCTCGCACAAACCAGCATGAGACGGGGCATGGTTTGAATCAGCCCGGATCGCACTTTCAAACTCAGTCAAAGCACGGCGAAGATTGTCTGCCGTGCGCGCCTGATCAAGGAAATATCGTCCGGCCAGATACTTGCGCTGGGCATCGCGGCTGCCCGGGAGCAACTCCCGCAACTGTACCACTGCGACAGCAGCCTGCTCGAGCATGGCTTGCAGACGCAGGTCGGAAATACTGAGCGGAATCACAGCCTGCCACACCGAGCGCATAGCGCCAGGCTGATGCAGGTTGACCAACACGGCTTGCCAGCGCCCCCGAACTTCGCGACGCAACTCAATAACGTAATCAACACCGGGTGCTTCAGTTATGCGCTGGGCATCAGGTTGCTGGTCTGATCCAATGATGGCGGCCGGTAACTGGCGCCAATAGTTCTGTAGCGCCTGTCCGAGCAACGTGTCCAGGTTGCGCCGATCTGCCGCCAGCGGGAGGATGACAAAGTTGGCCGAGGCTACTACGGCAGGTTGCTGCCTGGCGTCTGCGGTGACCGCCAGATCCAGACTGTCATCGCCAGCAGGCCATTGCATCCAAAGCACAGCAGCGCCCAGCAGCACCAGCGCGAATAGCATGATTGACCGGTATGGCGGTTGCTGATAAGCCGACTTGGCAAGGGCATTTCCGCTTGCATTTGGACTGCTTGAAATTTGACTGTCTGCAGTCTGTGCTGCTGCTTCTGGCGTGCGGTTGGTTGCAGCCGTGGTGGCGGCATCGACGCTATTCTCACTGCTGTTGGCATACAAAGTCCATGCTTCTACACCAAGTGCCGCAGCTACCCGTTCTATGCTACCGGGATCAACCGGTTCCCCACGAAACACCTTGTTGACCAAACCTCGGGGCACATTTTCCAGCCCCTCAAGATCGGCGATACGATCCGCAAGCGCAGACTGAGTCTTCATGCCAGCAGCCAGCAAAGCATGTTGCAGTTTTGGCACCGAAGCCCTGATTCCTCGTTGACGCTTGCCAGTCATGAATGCCTATCAATAGGATTGCCCGCGATGTCATGAATCACATAGCAGGTCAAGCAGATCACTGTTGAGACAATTATAGCTGCAGCTGCAATGTGATGTACTTGCTGTGGCATTCAATTCAAGCTGGAATTGGATCAAGCAGTAACGTCTGCAAACAGATGAGGCTCATGCCCTATGAGCTTACCGATTACATGAGCATGCGGCTTGGTTGTTGTGAGCAGGTTGGTTGGGAAAAAAGGCGGGCATCCCTGCCCAATTTGATTGACGGTATCCTTCTCCGCCGGGTTGTTATGCGTTACCTGAGTCAGGGAGAGACGTCGGTGAACTGGCAGAACTCCATTATTAACGATACCGTGGCATAAGCATATACCCAAATAGCATTAAAATGCAAGTTAATTTAGCTATATTGTATAAGATATTGTATTTGTTATGTATATTTTCATTCAAAACCCAAGAATACTCATGCCACCATCCACTGGCAGGCACACACCGGTGATAAATCCAGCAGCAGGAAGTGCCAGAAACACGGCCGCATCGGCCACTTCGCGGCTGCTGGCGATGCGCCCCATGGGGGTTCGTGCCAGCACCTCGTCTCGATAATCCACATCACTCAATACCTGCTGCGCCAAAGGTGTGTCGGTATACCAGGGCGCAATCGAGTTGACGCGAATGCCATCTGCAGCCCATTCCACGGCCAGATTTCGTGTCATTTGCAGCATCGCCGCCTTGCTCATCGCGTACACCACACCGGTGCGTAAGTGACACAGACCAGCGACCGAGGCGATATTGACAATCGCTGCTGCAGCTGACGATTGCAACAACGGGTGGCATAACTGGCACAAATGCAAGGCGCTAGTGAGATTCAGATCCATTAATTGGTGGTACTCGTGCAGCGAGAAATCCAGCGCTCGCTTGCGCACGTTGCTGCCCAGATTGTTGATCAGCACATGCAAGCCTGACCATTGCTCGCCCAGCTTCTCAAGCAATTGTTGACGCTGGGTTGCGTCACTCAGATCGGCAACACTGGCGCAAATCTGTTGCTGCGGGTAGCGTTGCTGCAGCTGCAGCTGATAGGCGTTTAGCTGCTGCGCTCCCCTGGCCACCAGCCAGACATCGGCACCACGCTCCAGTGCACTCGCAGCAATGGCAGCGCCGATGCCCTTGCTGGCGCCGCTGATCAAAACTTTTTTGCCATCCAGTCGCCAGTTCATTGTCATTTTTGGTTCAATGTATTGGTTCAAGGCGCCAGACACAGACAGTGTGCCAGTACTTGCGGCAGCCGTTGTTGCTGCAGGAAAGGACGTAATTGCTGCAGGATGCGTTGCTGCAAGCTATCCGGTAGCAACGGCAGTTTCATTCCACTCAGCAGTCGCGCATCCACGCCGATGGCCACCAGCGACCTGGCGCTGGCTCCCAGCAGCCAGCGCTGCCACACATCCAGTTCGTCCTCGATCCAGATCACATCGTAATCGCTGAGCTCGGCGCGACGTGCCGCCGCCTCGGTAGCAGCGGCCAGTCCGCCCTGGGCATCAACCAGATTCCGCTGCAGTGCCTGAGCTCCAGTCCAGACACGACCCTGCGCCACCGCATCGGTCTCGGGCACGGACATATTGCGATGCTCACTGACCAGGCTCAGAAAATCCCGATAGCCTTGTTCTACCAGCGTTTGTATCTGTGCCTTGATCGGCTCGGACAACTCACGATCGATGCGCAAGCTGCCGGCTTGCGGAGCGGTACCGACGCCATCGGTGTAGATACCGATGCTGGCCAGCGAGTCCTGAATGGTCGGAAACAGTCCGAAAATACCGATTGATCCGGTAATTGTGGCGCTGTTGCTGATGATCTCGTCTGCACCCATGGCGATCCAATAACCACCGGATGCAGCAACATCGCCCATGCTCACCACCACCGGTTTACCGGCAGCCACAATGGCGGTCATTTCCTGGCGTATGACTTCAGATGCAAACGCATCTCCTCCGGGGCTGTTGACGCGTAACACCACGGCCTTGACGGCATCGTCATTGACAGCCGCACGCAAGCGCCTGCTGATGGTGTCGGAACCAGCCATCGACGGCGGTGCATCACCGCTGACGATTTCGCCCTGGATCACGACCACGGCGATCTTGTCGCTGTGTAGGCCCGGCTGCACGCGGCGCTGCAGATAATTGTGAAAATCGATGTGGCGAAATCCGCCTTTATCATCGCTGCTGCCTGAACGCGCAAGTTCCGAGCGTATTTCCGGTCGGCTTAGTACCCGATCGACCAGCCCCAATTCCACCGCCAGCTGCGACATGTCGCCACCAGCAGCCTGCACCGCAGCACTGTAATTGTTGACTGTTTCATCCAGCACCGAGATCGGGATCCCGCGCTGTCGCGCCAGATTGGCAAGGTACTGCTGCCACAGGTCATTGAGCAGAAACTGGCGAGCCTGTTTATCTGCTACCGACATGTCGTTGCGGATATACGGCTCCGAGGCAGACTTGAACTCACCCACGCGAAACAGGTTGATATCCACCTTGAGCTTGTCCAGACCATCTTTGTAATAATTGCGATAGCTGGCAAATCCGTCCAGCCACACAAAGCCATCATGCTCCAGCCATAATTCATCTGCACTGCTGGCCAGCGCGTACTGTGACTGATCCATAAAGCCACCCAGGCCAAAGACTTTCTTGCCACTGTTGCGGAAGGTGGCGATGGCCTGCAACAGTTCGTCGCTGCTGGCCATACCGATGCCGGTCAACTGCCGCACATCCAGCAGCAGCTGACTGATCTTGCTGTCATCCGCAGCCAACTCGACCGCACGAATCAAATCCCGCAGTCGGGTTTCCAGCTGCGGATTGCCCGTGGCCTCGTTGAGCGCGCGCTCGAACGGCATCATCGAATACTCTTCCACCACCATCCCGGCGGGTTGCAGTACCAGCGTGGTGTTGTTGCGCAGCGACACGGATTCGCCATCTTTGAACAGCGCAACCAGTAGCACTATCAGCAGGCCCAGAAAAAGCAGATTAAACACGGCCCGTCTGGTGCCATCGATCAAGCGCCAGAAGCCAAACCAGATTCTGGCCAGAAATCCACGCGATGTTTGTGTGCTCATGTCATGTCCCCAGGTGTGTCGAGATGCAAAATTGGTTCAGGAAATCCCGTAGCGAGTATACCAACCTGACTGTGAAGCCGATGATTCTAGCCCGCATATTTCATGAAGGCGGACAGTTGCTGGTCATATTTTACGGATAAACAAGGCGATTACATTGAAATTTTGCATAGTGGAGTGGATACGGTTTGTCCTGTTCGAGTTCAGGCCAAATCTGGCGTTGCCCAATACACGATTGAACTGTTCGCGCGGCCCACTGGCTTCTGCGGGCGATCGTCCAAGCTGCTTAGCCAGCTTCGCCCTGTTCCTCGAACCCTTCATGAAATATGCGGGCTAGCACCGCCGGGCCTGCGCATGGCTGATTCGCCACAAGCGCCATCCCAACAGCAACGCCGCCGCGCCCAGGCCGGCGATCATGCCGGCCCACATACCAGCAGCGCCCCAAGCTTCGCGGAAAGTCAACCACCAGCCCACCGGCATGCCAAACAACCAGTAGGCGATAACGGTGTAAACCATCGGCAGCCGGGTGTCCTTGTAGCCACGCAAGCTACCGGCAGCGGCCGCCTGCAAGCCGTCCGGAAACTGGAAGATAGCGGCCAGATGCAGCAAACTCACCGCCAGCGCGGCAATGCCAGTATCGTTGGTATACCAACTGATAATCCACACCGGCGCAAAGAACATCAGACTGGCGGTCAGCGTCTGCGTCATCAGGGTCATGAGCACGCCAGCCTTGCTGGCACGCAAGGCATCCTCGGGCATGCCACGTCCCAACGCATTGCCAACCCTGACCGTCACCGCGCCCGCCAGCCCCAGCGGTATCATGTAACACAGTGCAGAAAAATTGATCGCGATCTGATGTGCCGCAATCGGTACTGTCCCCAACGAGCCGATCATCAAGGCAGCGCCAACAAACAAACTGCCCTCGATGAAAATCATCACGCCGATGGGCAGCCCCACATACAACAAGTCCCGCAGCTGATACCAGACCGGCCACTCGAAGCGAGCAAACAAATGATAGCGCCGATATTGTGGTCGCAGGGCAATCCATACCGCCATGATCACCATCTGTACCCAAAACACAATGGCCGTGGCCCAGCCGCAGCCAACCGCTCCCATGGCCGGAAACCCGAACTTGCCGTAGATAAGCACATAGTTCAGCGGCACATTCAAGGCAATGCCCAGCACGCCCAGATACATGGTCGGGGCGGTATAACCACAACCCTCACTGAAATAACGCAACACCAGCAGTAGACAAATACCCGGTGCACCCCAGGATATCGCCCGCAGGTAATCCAGCGCCACCGGCACCAGTTGCTGATCCACATCCATGATCTGCAACAGCCAGGACGAGCTGCGCAACACCAGCCACATCAGCAACATCAATGCCACCGCCAGCCACAGTCCCTGACGGGTGACGCGACCGCTGCGTAACCGGTAGCCACCGCCATCCAATTGCGCCACCGATGGCGTAATCGACATCAACACGCCCATGACAAACAAAAACACCGCAGACATCACCGCGCCACCGATGGAAATCGCGCCCAGGCTGACTGCCCCGAGCCGTCCGGCCATGACAGTATCGACGAAATTCATGCCCATGCCTGCGATGTTGCCAGCGATCAACGGCAAGGCCAGCTTCGTGGTGCGGCGTATGTGTGTCTGTGTACTGATATCAGCAGCGGGGGTTATACTGGTCAAAATTCGGTCCGTTGACATCTATGGAATCTGTGGCTCAACATGCATTGGTTACCGGCGCATCCGGCTTTGTCGGCATCAATCTGCTGCATGAGCTGTTGCAGCAGGGCTGGCAGGTCAGCATTTTTTGTCGCCCCGAAAGCAATTTACAGTATCTGCCTGAAGCTGACATTCGTGTTCACTTCGGTGATCTGACCGATGCCGCCAGCTTGAACAAGGCGCTGGCCCCCCAACCCGATTGTATCTTTCATTGTGCCGCCGACACCAGCGTCTGGTCCGGCCACCGCCAAAGACAGAACCGAGTGAATATCGACGGCACTGGCAATGTGGTCGCCGCCGCCGTGCGCCACGGCATTGGCAAACTGGTCTACACCTCATCGTTTGCCACCTGGGGTTTCCAGTCACAGTGTTTTGACGAACACAGCCCACCCGTTACCAACGCACACTGGATCAACTACGTCCGCAGCAAAGCCCATGCACGTGACATTGTACTGGATGCAGTGGCCAATCATGGCCTGCATGCCGTGATCCTTTGCCCCGGCCACATTCTTGGCCCCTATGATCAGCACAACTGGTCACGGCTGTTCATCATGCTGGCACAACAGCGCCTGCCCGGCGTGCCGCCCGGCAGCGGTGCATTCGCCGATGTGCAGGAAGTGGCCAGGGCGAATGTCATGGCTGCGAGCGTGGGTCAGCCTGGCGAACAATACCTGCTCGGTGGGCATTCGGTCAGCTATCTGCAGCTGCTGCAGCGTGCCGCTGCCATGCTGGGCGTTGCGGCGCCACAGCGCAGCACACCGGCCTGGCTGTTGCAAGCGCTGGCGCGAATCTTGCAAGTGCCGGGTATGATCAGCGGTAAAGAACCGTACATTACGCCGGAGGGCGCGGCGATGGTGACCGCGCACATGCAATGTGACAGCAGCAAAGCCATGCAAATGCTGGGCTATCGACAAACCGCCATTGATGTGCTGTTGCGCAAAACTCTGGACTGGCTGGCTGCAGAGCAACTTCTGCAATGCAGATGACTACAGTAGAATCAGGGCAACATTACAACAGCCTGCATATTTCATGAAGGCGGACAGTTACTGATCATATTTTACGGATAAACAAGGTGATAACAGTGAATTTATGCGTAGTGGAGTGGATACGATTTGTCCTGTTCGAGTTCAGGCCAAATCTGGCGTTGCCCACTGGCTTCTGCGGGCGATCGTCCAAGCTGCTTAACCAGCTTCGCCCTGCTCCTCTAACCCTTCATGAAATATGCGGGTTAGCCATAGTGCTGACACTCGCGATGCAATCCAGCAGTCCTCGCCAAGCTGGCTGCGCACACCGCCATGACCGCCCCTGTAGCCGGCAAGGCTTGACTGCAATCTGCTTGCAAGCTCTGCT
>JAJFKZ010000129.1 GCA_021772955.1 Gammaproteobacteria bacterium
CCCTGAGCACTGATGCCGCCATCCAGCAGACGCGCGATGCCGGGATGTTCCAGCCGCGCCAGCAGGCGCAGTTCCTCGCTCAGTTGCTCGCTCTCGCTGTGCCGATAGGGCCCTGGTTGCAGCAGTTTGATGGCCACATGCTGTTCATAGGCGCCATCGGCGCGCTCACCATGCATAACCACTGCCATGGCGCCGCGCGCGATCGGTTTGCTAACACGCCAGTGTCCGAGCAGCTGACCGTCGAGCTGTTCAGGGATTTCACCACCGGGCACGTGTTTGGCCCCGATCAGATCGGCCGCCATCTGGTTCAGGGTTTGGTCGAGCAGGTGGGTGTCACTGCTGTCGTGCGCTTGCAACAGTTTTTGTAGCCAGGTTGAAGTGGCCTGGTCGAGGCGCAATTGCTGGAGCTTTAACTCGCGCAACTCAGGCGTGAGCGTGGCGAACTGGTCGAACAGTTCACTGGCCCGCTGCCAGCTTGCGGCGTTGATCATCATGCCTGCATGGCGGTCTGGATAAAGGCCCGTGCCTTGCTCCACTCGCGGTTGGCGGTGCGCGTAGAGATGTTCAGGCAATCGGCAGCTTGAGGCAGTGTCAGCCCGGCAAAAAAGCGCAGCTCGACCAAACGGGTCAGGCGCGGCTCCAGACTTTCCAGTTGGCTCAGCGTCTGATCCAGCGTCAGAATCGTGCTGCTGGTCTTGTCCAGCTCACAATTGTTTTCGAACAGTGGACAATCATCAACGCGGGTGCGCTTCTCGGCAGCGCTGCGGCGGGCATAATCCACCAGCAATTGGCGCATGGCCAATGCTGCTGTGGCCAGATAGTGCTGCTGATTCTGCCACTGGTTCGGTTTGCGATTCAGCTTCAACCAGGCTTCGTTGATCACGACAGTGGTGTTGAGCGTGTTGGATGGGTTACGGCGACGCTCTCTTCTGGCAATATGGCGCAAGCTGGCATACAGTTTCGGGAACTGTTCCAGCATGTCCCTGTTGTCGGGTGGGACGGACTTGCTTAACTGCGCTGCAGAAGACATGGTTCCCAGCCTGATATGTAACTGACCCTGTGGGAAGTATAGCCTGATTGTCCTTTCAATCAATAGCTTGCTGTAGGCAATGAGCACGAAACAATGTAGGAAATCAGCTTGACCTGGCTATTCCATGCGGACGAAACCGGTAAAGAATGACTGTAACTGTCAGACTCTGACATGATGCGGCGAAACGCCTGTGTCATGCGTGCAATCCCATTGCAATTTGTGCTGGTTGTGGTCTACTGGTGCATTGTTTCATGAATGTGAGCCAACCCATGTGCAAGCAAGTTTTGATTTTGGTATTTTTGTTCGTAGTTGCCAGTCCAGTCATGGGCAAGCGCCCGCACGCGGCTGATCCAACCACGGCTGCTCAGCAGCAGGCGGCCTGGCAGCAGCATCAAAAGCTCAGTGCAGCATCCTTGTTCCAAGGACTCACTTGGCGCTCGGTGGGTCCGGTGATGCAGGGCGGTCGAGTGGTCGATATCGAAGTCGATACAAACAACCCCTACACCTTCTACGTCGCCTATGCATCGGGTGGCTTGTGGAAGACCAGCAACAACGGCGTCACTTTCGAGCCCATCTTTGACCACATGCCGACCATGATTATGGGGGATATCGCCATCGATCCGAACAATTCGCAGGTGCTGTGGGTAGGCACCGGTGAGCCCAACGCTTCACGCTCATCTTACGGTGGAATGGGTCTGTTTCGCTCGACCGATGCCGGTAAAAACTGGCAACACATGGGGCTGAAGGCCAGCGATCGCATCGCCAGAGTGCTGGTCGATCCTCGCAACAGCCAGCGCATCATGGTGGCGGCGCTGGGCAAGCTGTATACCAGTGGTGGTCAGCGTGGCGTGTTTGTCAGCGCAGACGGCGGCGCCAGCTGGCGTAACACACTGCCAACACAAGGCTACAGCGGCGCCATTGACCTGGTCGTCAATCCGGCCAATCCAGACATCGTCTATGCCGCCACCTGGGACAGCAAGCGCACCCCCTGGGAATTCACCGAAGGCGGTGCGGGTTCGGGTATCTGGCGCTCAGTCGATGCCGGTGAGACCTGGACGCGACTGGATAATCGCAGCAACAGCGGCCTGCCATCGGGTGACGAGGTCGGGCGCATTGGCCTGGCGTTGGCAGCCAGCCAACCGCAAACGCTGTACGCGGTGATTGACCATCAGCAATTGTTGCCAGAAGAGCAGTGGGATCTGGGTGATCGCGCCTTGTCTGCGAAACGCCTGCGTAACATGAGCAAGGCTGATTTTCTGGCGCAGAGCAAGGATGAAATCGAACGCTTTGTGCGCGGCAATGACTTTCCCGATGAGGTTACAGCCGACAGCCTGACGCAGATGATCAAAGACGATGAAATCAGCGTGCAGGATCTGATCGATAAGCTGGATGAAGCGAATGCCAATCTGTTCAGCAGTGACATCAAGGGGTTGGAACTGTATCGCTCCGACGATGGCGGCGACAGCTGGTTCAAGACACACGAGCAGCCGCTGGATGGCATCGTCTACACCTACGGCTATTATTTCGGTCAGATTCGGGTCGCCCCGGACAATCCCGATACGGTGTATTTGACTGGCGTTCCGATTGCCGTTTCCACCGATGGTGGCAAGCATTTTTCTGGTCACATCAATGATCCGATCGTGCACGTGGATTACCACGCCTGGTGGATCAATCCGAACAATGCCCAACACATGTTGCTGGGCAACGATGGTGGTGTCGATGTCACTTTCGATGCCGGTGCCAGTTGGCTGAAGCTGGATGCGCAGCCGGTCGGGCAGTTTTACGCCATCGCCGTGGACATGGCCGAGCCATATAACGTATACGGCGGTTTGCAGGACAACGGCACGCTGAAGGGCTCCAGCCAAACCGACTGGGAAGACGGCCCCTCGTGGGAGCGCATCTTCGGTGGCGACGGATTTCAGGTGCAGATCGACGAGGATGATCAGCAGACCTATGTGGGTTACCAGTTCGGCAACTACGCACGGCTGGGTCAGGGACGACCTGCAGACATCCGTCCGCGTGCCGGGCTCACCGAACCGGCGCTGCGCTACAACTGGATGTCACCAATCCTGCTGTCGCCGCACAATGCAGACATTGTCTATTTTGGCACCAACAAGTTGTTTCGCTCACTGGATGAAGGTGATAGCTGGAGCGCGATCAGTGCGGATCTGAGCAAGAGCAGCAAGCGTGGGGATGTGCCCTTTGCCACCATTACCGTGATCGATGAATCACCCCGGCAGTTCGGCTTGCTTTGGGCCGGTACCGATGATGGTCAGCTTTGGGTCACCGAAGATGGTGGCCAGCAATGGCATGATGTTGGCGACGGTTTGCCCAAAGACCGCTGGGTTACGCGGGTGGTGGCGTCCAACTACCAGCGCGAACGAGCCTATGTGAGCCTCAACGGCTATCGCAACGATGACAGCAGTGTGTACCTGTATCGCACTGATGATCTGGGCCAGAGCTGGCGTGACCTCAGCGCCAACCTGCCGGCCGAAGCAGTCAACGTGGTGCGCGAGGACCCGCAGAACGAAAAAGTGCTGTACGTGGGCACCGATCGTGGCGTCTATGTTTCGCTGGACGCCGGCTCCAGCTGGCAGGCGCTGGACAGCGGATTGCCAAACGTGCCGGTGCACGATCTGGTGATTCATCCGCGCGAGCGCGAGCTGGTCGCAGGTACCCATGGGCGCAGCATCTGGATCGTCGATGTGCTGCCGGTGCAGGATTTGACCGATGCGGTTCGCGCCAGTAAGTTGCACGTGTTTTACATCGATGAAATCAAGGCCTCGCGACGCTGGCAGAGCGAGCCGTCGCGCTGGTTCGGCCATCTGCAGGATCAGCCTGAGGCACTGATTCACTACTGGAGCCAAGCCGAAGGCCCCGGCAGCTTTGCGATCGTGGATGACCATGACCGCGTACTGCAGCAAGGCGAGCTGCAGATAACACGCGGCATCAACCGCTTCGACTGGAATCTGCTGGTGGATGAACAGCTGGCGATCAGCGCCGAGCAGGCTGCCAATGCCGCTGCCAATGCCGACACCGACACCGGCGATGGAAGTGAAGGCTCAGCAGTTATCGGACTTGCAGCTCAACCCTACCAGCAAGCAGTGAAGTACGGTCATCCACTGTACCTGCAGCCGGGTGATTATCAGGTACGTATCCACATTGACGACGCTGAGGCCACTGGCAAGTTTACCGTCAGCAAGCCCGAACCGTGGCCACATCGCGGCCCGCCGGAGACGAAAATTCGCGGCAAAAAAGATCCACAGATTACACAGATTGCCCACCCGCCGGAATAGGCCAAAACGAAGCCGTTATACCGGCGTAGGCCGCGTTGCGTGTCGCTATACACGCCATAAGGCGTCGCGCAGCGACTCCTTTATCGTCATACCGGCGAACGCCGGTATCCAGTTCTTTTTTAGCGTCGCGCCTTTCTGTGCCATGCAGATTGAATCGACTGGATACTGGCGTTCGCCGGTATGACTAAGCGTTGCTCAGGCAGATGAAGCTCGCCGTCACCCCGGCACAGGCCGGGGGCCATTCAGTGAGCCGGATAAGCACCTGCCTGTGCCTTGCACATAGACAGCTGCTGCTGTCATCGTTGGTTGCCTGTTTTTTCTGACTCTCCAACAAACGTATAGTTGAATTGGACGAGTAATCAACAGCTTGCTGGAGCCAATCAGCATGTTATTTTGTAAGAACGCGCTGAATTATTGCGCATCAGGGGGCTGCAACAGCCCCCGCTGTTGCAGAAAATCGAAGGCCACAGCGTAGGCAGATTGCTGATCCTGATCCACCGCTCGATTCATGGCTTGCATCGCAGCGGTGTCGATCACACCGCCCAGGCGGTTCAGCACGTCGGCGATTTCCGGATGGGCTCGCAGCACTTCACCGCGCAGCACCGGCGCTGCATAGTAGGGTGGAAAAAAGTTGCGGTCATCATCGAGCACACGCAGGTGCAATGCTGGAATACGGCCATCGGTTGAATTACCGGCAGCCACGTCGATGCTGCCCTCGTGCAGTGCCTGATAAAGCAATCCCAGATCCATTTCAGCGGTATCGGAAAAATTCAGCGCATAGGCGTTGCGCAACGCCGGATAGCCATCCGAGCGCACGTAAAATTCTGCGGCAAAGCCCATGGTCAGTGTTGGCGCCAGAGCGGCCAGATCACTGATACTGTGCAGATCATGCCGCCTGGCCAGGTCTTCGGTAACCAAAATCGCATAGCTGTTGTTGAAGCCGAACGGCTGCAACCAGCGTAGATCGAAACGCTGCTGATAGGCCGCGCGCACTTGCTCCAGGGTCTGCTCGGCCGACAACGTGTTGCTGCGCTGCAAAATCACTCGCCAGGCGGTGCCGGTGTATTCCGGATACACATCCACAGCATCATTGAGCAGGGCGTTGTGGACGATATTGATGCTGCCGAAGTTCAGTTTTCGCTCGACCCGCAAGTCGGTATGCATCTCCAGCATCTGCGCCAGCAGCTCGGCGAGAATGTACTGCTCGGTGAAGTTCTTGCTGGCCACGCGAATGCTGACTGTGTCCTGGCTGCGCCACAGCAGTGCAGCGCTCAGCGACAGCACTAACAGCAGTGTGAGCGTGGCAGCAGTCAGTGTTTTGCCGATACTGCGGCGGCGCGCGTGGCGTCCGTGGCGCAAGGCCAGTTCCAGGCCTTGCAGCAGTCGATCCAGCAACAGCGCCAGCGCTGCTGCCGGAATCGCGCCCAGCAAGACCAGTTTGGAATTGTTCACCGCCAGACCACGCACAATGAAATCACCCAGCCCGCCGGCGCCGATAAAAGCCGCCAGTGTGGCGACACCGACACTGATGACTGTGGCGGTGCGAATACCGGCCATGATGGTCGGCAAAGCCAGTGGCAGTTCCACCTGCCAGAGCCGCTGTTGGTCAGTGAAACCCAGCGCCGCGCAGGCCTCCAGCACAGCTTCGGGCAAGCCCTGTATGCCGGTCAGGGTATTGCGCATGATCGGCAACAGGGCATACAGGGTCAGGGCGATCAGCGCTGGCAGCATGCCGATGCCGAACAGCGGCAGCAAAAAGGCGAGCATGGCCAGACTGGGTATGGTTTGCAGTGCATTGACCGCCGCCATCACCGGCGCCTGTATTGCCTTGTTGCGAGTCAACGCAATACCTGCGGCCAGACCAATGACCATGGCAATGGTCGTGGCGATGCCGGTCAGCAGCAGATGTTCCAGCAGTTTCTGCAGCAGCTCTGGACCGCGTTCGTGCAGCAAAGTCGACCAGGCGCTCATGACTTGAGCCGCAGTCTATCCAGCGCCTGCAGCGGCTTGCTGAACAGCTGCTGGACAAACCTGGTCGCCGGGGCATTGAGCAGTTGGGCCGCAGTGCCGATTTGCTGCAGCTGGCCCTGATGCAGGACCACGATACGATCGGCCAGACGCACAGCTTCAAGAATATCGTGGGTGACAAACACAATGGTCTTGTGCAAGCGCTGATGCAGGTCCAGCAGCACTTCTTGCAGTTCGTCGCGGGTAATCGCATCCAGTGCTCCGAACGGTTCGTCCATCAGCAGCAAGTCCGCGCCGGTGGCCAGTGCTCGGGCCACACCTACTCGCTGTTGCTGACCGCCGGACAACTCCGCTGGCAAGCGCTGGGCATAGATCGATGGATCCAGGTTGACGCTGGTCAACAACTGCTGTGCCAACTCGTGGCAGCGGCGCGGATCATCACCACGAAGTCGTGGCACGGTGGCAACATTGTCAGCGATGGTCAGGTGCGGCAACAATCCAATGCCCTGAAATACATAGCCGATATTGCGACGCAATTGCACCGGGTCATGCTCACGCAGTGGCTTGCCAATGTAGTCGATATGGCCGCTGTCGGGTTCCAGCAAGCGATTGATCAGTTTCAGCAGCGTGCTTTTGCCTGAGCCTGACGAGCCCAGTACCACCAGCAACTCACCGGCGGGGATCTCCAGCGACAGCGGTGCCAGCGCATCAAACTGGCGCTGATAGCTTTTGCTCACCGCATGCAGCGAAATCATGATCTGGAGAGTGCATCCAGTTGTTGATACAGCTCGGCCACGGCTTGCTGCAGCGATGCTGCGGTTTGCCCGTCGGCGGATAACGGCTGGCCGAAGCGTAACCGGACTTCTCGCAACAAGCCCCGGCGCTCGCGATTCAGCGCTGGCGCCGTGCCGGACATGCTGAAGCGACTGCCCCAAAGGCCATGCAGTGCTGCGGGTATCACCGGCACCGGATTGCGTGCCAGAATCTCTTCGATGCCGTGCCGAAATCGTTGCAGTGAACCGTCGCGTGTGAGCTTGCCCTCGGGAAAGATCATTACCAGTTCGCCTTGTTGCAGACGTTGGTCGATGCGCTCAAGCGCCTGTTGTAAAACGACTGGATTTTTTTCACCCGGCGCAATGGGGATGGCACCGGCACTGCGAAACAGCCAGTTCAATAACGGCTGGCGCCAGATACGATGATGCATGACAAAGCGCAGCGGTCGACGTATGGCACCAGCCAGAATTGGTGCATCCATGTAGCTGATGTGATTGCAGATCAGTAACCCGGGTCCATCGGTCGGCAGGTTTTTTCTGCCGTCTACCTGCAACTGGTACATGCTGCGGGTGCCCAGCCAGGCCAGAAAGCGCAGAAAAAACTCTGGCACCAGCAGATAAATGTAGATGGCAATGACGGCGTTGAAGATACCGGTGAGCAAAAACAGATCGGGAATGTGATAACCGCGCCCCAGCAGCCAGATGGCCATGATCGAGGCCAGCACCATGAACGCGGCGTTGAGGATGCTGTTGGCGGCCATCACCCGTGCACGGCGCTCTGGTGGGCTACGGTGCTGCACGATGGCAAACAGTGGCACGGTAAAAAAGCCACCGAATACGCCGAGCATGACCATATCAAACAGGATGCGCCAAACCGACGCGGTGCTCAGAAACTGGCCCAGCAGCACGCCATCGCCTAATGGAATGACAGGGCTGGCGAAATACAGATCGACGGCAAACAGGGTCATGCCGATCGAGCCCAGCGGTACCAGTCCGATCTCGATCTCATCGCCGGACAGTTTGTGACACAACAAGGAGCCGGTGCTGATGCCGATGATGAAGGTCAGCAGCAGACCTGCAGTGATTTCAGCCGCACCGCCAAGTACGTTGATGGTGTAACTGGGAATTTGCACCAGAATAATCGCGCCGAAAAACCAGAACCAGGACAATCCCAGCACACTGTTCAACAGTGTGCGATTACTGGCCAGGCTCTTGAGAATGCGCCAGCTTTCCGAAACCGGATTCCAGTTGATGATCAGGCCGCTCTCGCTGGCCGGCAGGGTAGGGATAAAGCGGCTGGACAGGTAGCCAAGCGCGGCCACGATCAGACACAGCAGCGTAATGATGCTGGTGCCGTAGTGTGGCATGGCAATGAAATAGGCACCCAGCGCGGTACCAAAAAGAATGGCCACAAAGGTACCCGCTTCGACCAGGCCATTGCCGGCGACCAGCTCCTCGACCTCCAGCACCTGCGGCAGCAGGCTGTACTTGATCGGTGAAAACAAGGTGCTCTGCAGCCCCAGCAAAAACAGCACCAGCAGCAGTACCGGCATGCTTTGCAGCCAGAAACCCAGTGCCGCCAGCAGCATGATCAGCACTTCCAGCAGCTTGATAAAGCGAATCTGGCGCGAGCGCTCGTACTTGTCGGCAAACTGCCCGACCATGGCCGAGAACAGAAAAAATGGCAGGATGAACAGGCCGGCGCTGAGGTTGATCAGCTGATCACTGTTCAGCCCGGCCAACTGGCTGCCCTGAAAGGCGATCAACACCGCCAGTGCATTTTTGAAAATGTTATCGTTTAGCGCGCCACCGGCCTGGGTGATGAAAAACGGCAGAAAGCGTCTTGTTTTGAGCAGGGCGAATTGCGAGTTGTTAGACATGCACGAGACCACCGGTTAGTCAGCATACAGTCTAGCAGC
>JAJFKZ010000130.1 GCA_021772955.1 Gammaproteobacteria bacterium
CCCGCATATTTCATGAAGGCGGACAGTTACTGGTCATATTTCATGAATAAACAAGGCGATAGCAGTGGAATAATGCATAGTGGAGTGAATACGGTTTGTCCTGTTCGAGTTCAGGCCAAATCTGGCGTTGCACCTCGAACGATCACCCTTGAAGCATAGCTACGGGTAGTGGGCCACGCGAGTAGTTCGGTGACACTCAGCCGTCGCACAAGCGTCGTGGACAAGGCGCGCGAGCGCAGGACTGGCCGTAGTCAATTCAAGCGAGTGCAACGCAGTCCACGGCGCTTGTGCGGCGGCCCACCAGGAGCCAATGTGCCAGTGCGACTCGGCGTTGTGATTCTTGGCAAGGGAGCGGCCATTCCCTGCGAACCGCGTCTTGATTCGCACCGGCACATTGACTCTGAGCGTGACCGAACTACTCGCGTGGCCCACTGGCTTCTGCGGGCGATCGTCCAAGTTGGCTTAGCCAGCTTCGCCCTGCTCCTCGAACCCTTCATGAAATATGCGGGCTAGCGCAAGAATCCGGAAGACTGTGGCACAGAGCTTGGCATAATGAGATCTGCTGTAACGCTGATGAGATCCGAATGTCTGTACCCGCTGACAACTTGTGTGCGCCATGTGGCAGCAGGGCAAGACGACGCCGCGCTAATCGTCGAGGACTGTAGCCATGTGTGCCGATCACGCCAAGACCAATCACACCAAGGCCAATCACACCAGGGCTACTTCAGCTATCGACTGGCCACGCATTTTGTTGCAGGCCTGTCGCCGAATCGAGTCAGCCGACAGCGTCCCGACACTGCCAGCGCTGGCGACCATGTTCGGTGTCAGTGCATCGGAATTGCAGCGTCAATTCAGGCGTCGGCTGGGTATCAGTCCGCACGCTTATGGTCGGACCCTGCGATTGCATCGTCTGACTTGTGGCATTGCGACTGCGGAAACTGCGCTTGATGCCGTGTTTGCAGCTGGTTATGAATCAGTGACTTCGGCCTATGCCAACGCCGCCAGCAGCCTTGGCGCAGCGCCGGGGAAGCTGCGTCGACCGATCGATATCGACTGCTGGCTGGGGCTTTCGGATCTGGGCTGGATGTTGATGGCGGCGACCGACAAGGGCATCTGCTGGCTGACCTTCGGTGACCATCCGGAGGCGATGCTGCAGCAACTGCAAGCGGCGTTTCCGCAAGCGCGCTGGCACGATGGTGAGCTGCGCCTGGCGGCCTGGTTTGATGCCGTTCGTGAGCACATTTTGTTGCCGCGCGAGGCGCTTGCTTTGCCCATGGACATACAGGGCACGGCATTTCAGACCGGGGTTTGGAACGTGCTGCGCAAAATACCGCTCGGAGCAACCCTGTCTTATACCGAAGTGGCGCAGCGCTTGGGCAACAAGCAGGCGGTCAGAGCGGTGGCATCAGCCTGTGCCAGCAACAAGCTGGCGCTGCTGATTCCCTGCCACCGGGTGCTGGCGGCCAACGGCAAGCTGGCCGGTTATCGTTGGGGGGTGACCCGCAAGGCAACCATGCTGGAGCGCGAGCACGAGCGTTGAGCCGGCTCCGGGACTGTGCACGCGTGCATGCAGTCCACCGCATCAAAACAGTCGATGCCGTCTAGCGACAGCAGTCGGGCTATACTTGACCACTATTACCAGGCCGAATCGGCTTGCTCCACAGCAACGATGTACCAAATCATGTCCAATACCGACTTTTCCACGCTGTCGCTAGGCGCCGCACAGCTGGCCAATCTGCGCTCGCTGGGGTATCAGCAGATGACACCGATTCAGGCGCAGTGCCTGCCGCAGGCCATGCAGGGTAAGGATCTGATCGCCCAGGCGAAGACCGGCAGCGGCAAAACCGCGGCCTTCGGACTGGCGTTATTGAACCGTATCAATCCGCGCAGTTTCGCAGTGCAGGCGCTGGTACTGTGCCCAACCAGGGAACTGGCCGATCAGGTTGGTAGTGAATTGCGGCGCCTGGCACGTGCCGAGTCCAACATCAAGCTGGTACTGTTGTGCGGCGGCAAGCCCATTGCCCCGCAAAGCGCTTCCCTGCAGCATGGGGCGCACATCATCGTCGGTACACCGGGACGTATCAAGGATCATCTGGATCGGAAAAATCTGGATTTGCGGCAACTCAGAACCCTGGTGCTGGATGAGGCGGACCGCATGCTGGATATGGGCTTTCTGGAGGTCATCAGTGCGATTGCCGGGGCCACACCCAAACACCGGCAAACGCTGATGTTTTCGGCCACCTACAGCGATAGTGTCCGCCAGATCAGTCGCTCGTTCCAGCGCGACCCGGTGACCGTTACAATCGACTCCGGACATCAACCGGAGGTCATTGATCAGCTTTTTTACGAGGTCAAAAAACACGAACGCAACAATGCCCTGCTGGCCTTGTTCGCGCATTATCAGTTGACTTCGGCCGTGGTCTTTTGTCACACCAAAAAGCAGTGTGATGAGGTGGCCGCGTGGCTTGACGCCAACGGCATTGATGCCAAGGCCATTCACGGTGATCTGGAGCAGCGCGATCGTGACCAGGTGCTGGTGCAGTTTGCCAACAGCAGCTGTCCGGTGCTGGTGGCCACCGATGTGGCCGCTCGCGGCCTGGACATCAAGGATTTACCAGCGGTGATCAATTACGAATTGCCGCGCGATGCTGCGATTTACGTGCACCGCATTGGTCGTACCGGTCGCGCCGGCGCCACCGGCAGGGCGCTAAGCCTGTTCACCGAAGCTGAAAAAGTGCGCCTGAAGGCCATTGCAACCTTTCTCGGCAAACCCTGCATCTGTGATGTGCCGGCCTCGCTGGATGCCGATAATCAGTTCCAGCTGCAGGCTGACATGGTGACCATTCAGTTCGACGCCGGGCGCAAGCACAAGCTGCGCCCCGGTGATCTGCTGGGTGCGCTTACCGGCGATGCCGGGCTGGATGCTGCCAGCATTGGCAAGATTGATATTCACGATCAATGCAGCTATGTGGCCATACGCCGTGAGGTGCTGAGAAAAACCCTGAATGTGATGGCCAACGGCAAGGTCAAGGGCCGCAGTGTGCGTGCTCGCAAGGTCAACTGAATACAGCTTTGACAATACTGTTGCGGCACGTGGTGCGGTAGCGAAATGCTTGAACCATTGTCGCAATGCATGCTCAGATGAGCGGTAATTGCCAAGGCAGCTAACCCGCCTATTTCATGAAGGCGAACCGCGCCTTGATTCGCACCGGCACATTGACTCTGAGCGTTAGCGAACTATACGCGTGGCCCACTGGCTTCTGCAGGCGATCGTCCAAGCTGCTTGGCCAGCTTCGCTCAGCTCCTCGAGCCCTATATGAAATAGGCGGGCTAGAAGCAATTGCCGTAAAATGAACCATTGGAATGGATGTAAGCAACAGGAGTCCTGACATGAGTACAGTCGAGTTTCCCAGCAGTCAGGGCCATACCCTGACCGGCGATCTGGAGTTGCCACAAGGTCAGTCGCCACGAGCCTTTGCCGTGCTTGCCCATTGTTTTACCTGTACCCGCAAGATTCGGGCGGCAGTGAATATCAGCCGTGCCATGGTCGCAGAAGGTATTGCCGTGCTGCGCTTTGATTTCACCGGCCTGGGCGACAGTGATGGCGATTTTTCCGAAACCGCGTTTTCTGCCAACGTTGAAGACCTGCTGGCAGCAGCCGACTGGCTGAGTGCAAATCATCAGGCCCCGCAGATTCTGGTCGGGCATTCCCTGGGTGGCACCGCAGCACTGGCTGCAGCCATGCGCCTGGACAGTTGCAAGGCGGTTGCCAGCATCAATGCACCGGCTGAGCCCAAGCACATTCTGCAGCACATGGCGGAAAGCCTGTCCGCGATCGAGCACGAGGGCTCGGCGTTCGTCAATCTGGGCGGTCGGCCGTTTCGCATCAAGCAGGACTTCGTCGATGACATTCGTCAGCAGGATATTTTGTCCAGCCTGAAAACCATGCAGCCTGCACTGCTGGTTCTGCACGCGCCGCTGGACAAAACCGTCAGCGTCAGTAACGCCCAGGAAATATTCATTGCTGCCAGGCACCCGAAAAGTTTTGTCAGTCTGGACGATGCCGACCACTTGCTGAGCAAGGAAATTGACTCGCAATACGCCGGCAGGATGATCGCCAATTGGGCCAGTCGTTATCTGGATCAGACACCATCAGCGCAGGCCGATACCACGGCCAGCCCGGATCGCGCGGTAACCCCTGGCGCGATGGTCACTGGTCGCACCGCCGATGGCTTCACCTGCCGTGTGCGGGCCGGCCAGCATGACTGGCTGGCCGATGAACCGCAGAGCATGAAGGGCAAGGATCTGGGGCCGGATCCGTATGCGCATTTGTGTGCTGCATTGGCAAGCTGTACGGTGATGACGCTGAACATGTACGCGCGCCACAAGCAGATGCCGGTGACCGAAGTCAGCTGTCATGTCACGCATGATCGCCTGCATGCCAGCGATTGTACAGATTGCGAACAAACTGACGGCAAGATTGATGTGTTGCAGCGCAAGATCAGTATCAGTGGCGAGCTGGACGACGAGCAACGTCAGCGCATGCTGGAAATTGCCGATCGTTGCCCGGTGCACCGCACGCTGGAAAACGAAATCAAGGTGCGCAGCTCGCTGCTATAATCTGTCGCCACCGTCCAGCCACCCGAGTTTTACCATGACCGAAGCCCTCAAGACACCTATGTATGGCGCCCATATCGCTGCCGGTGCACAAATGACCGAGTTCGCCGGTTGGTGCCTGCCGGCACGCTACCAGGGTGTGATGCAAGAGCACCATGCGGTGCGCACCGCCGCCGGCATGTTCGATGTATCACACATGCGCATTGTCGATATCACTGGTGCCGAAGCTGCTGCATTCTTGCGCCGATTGTTGGCCAACAACATCGACAAAATCAGCGCGCCCGGCAAAGCATTGTATTCGTGCATGCTCGACGAGAGCGCAGGCATTCTGGATGATTTGATCGTTTATTGGCTGGAAAAGGATTATTACCGGCTGGTGGTGAACGCTGCCACTGCCGCCAAGGACCTGCGCTGGATGAATCAGCAAAGCCAGCATTTTGACGAAGCCAAACTGCAGATCAGCGAACGCATAGAGCTGTCGCTGATTGCCTTGCAGGGCCCGGAGGCCGAGCAGCAGCTGCTGCAAAAACTGCCCAACCTTGGCGCGCAAATCAGGCAGCTGAAGCCGTTTGCGGTATGGCGTGATGACCAATACTGCATCGCGCGTACCGGTTATACCGGTGAAGACGGATTTGAAATCATGCTGAGCGACAGTGCGGCACCGGCATTCTGGCAGGCTTTGCAGGACCAGGGCGTCACCCCGTGCGGTCTGGGTGCGCGAGATACCTTGCGCCTGGAGGCTGGCATGAGCCTGTACGGCCAGGACATGGATGAATCAGTCACTCCGTTGCAGTGCGGGCTGGGCTGGACCGTGGCCTGGGAACCGCAAGACCGGGATTTTGTCGGGCGCAAGGTACTCAGTGCCCAGCGCGAACAGGGGGTGGATGTCAAGGTCGTGGGGCTGGTTCTGGATCAGCGCAATGTGCTGCGCAGCGGCTACAAGGTGTTCGATGCGCAGAATAATCGCGTTGGGGTATTGACCAGCGGCACATTTTCACCGACCATCAGCAAACCCATCGGCATGGCCAGAGTGAATAAAGATGTCGGCACTCAGGTGTTGGTGGAAATTCGCGACAAAAAAATTGCTGCGCGCATGGTCAAGCCGGTGTTTGTGCGGCAAGGTAAAATACAGCCCGGGGTACTGGAAGCAGATTGAATTCATGTCCGCGTTCAGGTACTGAATACTCAAGCTGAAATCGAATCTACAGGGATCAATCATGAGCGAAATCAAGAAAGACATACACTACACCGAGAACCATGAATGGCTCGAACAACAGGACGATGGCAGCTGGCGGGTTGGCATCACCGACCATGCCCAGGCCCAGCTTGGTGAACTGGTGTTTGCCGAGCTGCCGGAAGAAGGTGCGGAAGTTGGGCAGGGCGAAGCTGTCGCGGTAGTAGAGTCCGTGAAAGCGGCGTCAGATATTTATGCGCCGGTGAGTGGGGAAGTCAGTGCCATCAATACAGATCTGGAAGATTCACCTGACCTGGTCAACACCGACTGCTACGGTGACGGCTGGCTGTTCGCGATGACTATTGCCGATGACAGCGAACTGGAAGATCTGCTGGATGCCGAGGCCTACGCCGAGATTCTGGACGAGTAAACTCGCGTCGGAGTGTTGCTGACCACGGCGGGCTAATCGCGGCTTAGTAAAAAATGCAGCAGGTTATCCTGAAAGGTCACGTTCTGCGTCAGATTTTCGTGATTCTCGCAGACGAAAATCGGGTAGCGGGCCGGAAAGAAGCTGTACTCATGCCGCGCCACTGAAGGGTCCAGCGAGACCCGACCCAGCAGTGAGGCCTTGGTCACGGTGCTGTCACCAGGTTCCAGCATGATCTGGTCATAATCGACACCCGCAATCCGGTTTTTGACTTCATTCGGCCACAGCCGCACGGCAAAATCATCGCTGGTTTTCTCCACCACGATGCGCGTCGGCGTCAGCGAACAGTCACCGCCAAACACGACCATCTGATAGGGCACTTCCGCCATCGGAACGGTCAGCGACCAGCTGAAACGGCGCGCGCGCTCGAGCTGCATCGCGAAAAAGTCCTGCAAGTCCTGCAGATATTTCTGACCAGTTTGTGGGTCCTTGAAGCGCTGTAATATTTTTTGCTGCACCTGTGGGTTGAACACCGACCACTGAAACCGCTCCCAGATACGACGGCTGTAAATATCCCGTTGCAGTGGACGGCCGCTGCCGGATACGATCCAGTCCACCAGGGCATGCGGAAACAATTGGTAAATGCTTGGAAAAGTGGCCAGAATCTCGGTTGGTACTTTGGTCAGGCCAACATCAAAGCCACGTATGAACGAGCGGATCGAGTTTACCGAGCCCATGGAAGGCGTGCCCAATAACACCACTCGACGCACTTTATTGGCGCCTTCCAGTGTCATTGGAAAATCATTTCGGTTCAGCACATCCATTGCGCCGTAGCGCAGATAATAGCGCGTAACAAGCCCCCCCATGCTGTGCGCGATGATGTCCACGCGCAGCTCGGGATTGTTGTAATCGAGACGAATCTGATCGATCAGCTCACCCAGCTTCACGGCAGATTTCTGATTGTCCTGGCGCCAGTCGTAGGCAAACACGTAATAACGTCTTTGCCCCGGCTGCGCCGGTTCGCCGGCAACACCTGGCGCATAACCTGCGGCATCGCGCAAGATGGAGATGATAGAGCCGTAAAAATCGCGCCCGGCAACCTGATCGGTGATACCGGTAACCTGTTGCAGACCCTGAACCGGCGCCGGGTGGCGACTGTCAATGTGCAATCTGAGCTGTTGGTAATCCGAGAACATCAGCTTCCAGAGCGAGCCTGGCCAGACTTCTCGACCGGAATCTGACATGGCCAGACGGCTGCCGAGAATACCGGGCACGATGATCACCGGCGGTTGCTCGGCGGCATCGCGAAGCTGATACAAACGCTTGAGATCAGGCTGGATTGCTGGACCGCAAGCGTTTAACAGCAACACTGCCAGCAAACACAGCAGCTTGCGTAAGGAGAATGGCTGGCCAGTCAGTAGCATCAGAGTTTGGCTCGCAGCTGGCTCAGGTGCTGCTGCCCAGGCGCTGATAAAGATGTTCCAGACACCAGACCGGGCCAATCAGCAGGTACTGCAGATCCTTGAAAAACGATGGTTTCCGGCCCTCAATGTGGTGACCGATAAACTGACCGATCCAGGCCAGTACGAACACGGTGAGTGCCAGCTGCCACAGTGCCAGACCCAATAGATTTGCAAGGATCAGACCCAACCACAAGGACACAGCGCTAAACAGCAGCATGCCAATCGCCAGTCGTGCCGCCAGGCGCCAGTAATAGATGCAGGCCAGAACAATCGTCAGCGTGGCCGCATTGGCCAGACCTGCCCAGGTGGCAGGGAGCATGCTGGCCAGCGGTAAGGGCACCAGCCACAACAGCGCCAGCAGGCTCCAGACGATCAGCGGTACACACACCCAGTGGATGCGTTTGTTGGTCGGGTGCTGATGGCATACGGCATAATCACGCAGCCAATCTTGCAGGCTTTTTCTCATTCTGTTGGCTCCCACTTGTTTCCGGTGAGCAGTTCGTAGGCGCGCTGGTAGCGCAGTTGGGTGGCAGTGATAATGTCGGCGGGCAAAGATGGCGCGGGTGGTTGTTTGTTCCAGTTCAGTGTTTCCAGATAGTCGCGTACGAACTGTTTATCGTAACTGGGCGGGTTGTGGCCAGGCAGCCAGGCATCCGAAGGCCAGAACCGTGATGCATCCGGCGTGAAAATTTCGTCCATCAGAATCAGGTTCTGGTGTTCGTCGAGGCCAAACTCAAATTTACAGTCGGCAATGATGATGCCCCGATCCAGCGCATAGCTGCAGGCATGCATATACAGCGCCAGGCTGGCATCTCGAACCTGCTCCGCGAGTTCATTACCGATGCGATTTTGCAACTGTCGAAACGAGATGTTTTCATCGTGTGCGCCTGCTGCTGCCTTGCTGGATGGTGTGAACAGCGGTTGTGGCAGTTTGTCGGCCAGGCGCAAATCTGGCGGCAACGCCATGCCACACAACTGACCACTGCGCTGATAGTCGTTCCAGCCGGAACCGATGAGGTAGCCGCGTACAATGGCTTCCACCGGCAACGGTTGCAAGCGCTTCACCAACACCGCGCGGCGCTGTAACGCACGGGCCTGAGCTGCTGGCAGCACTTCGTCCAGAGCCATGCTGGTCATGTGATTGGGCTGCATTGCGGCCGTGCGTGCAAACCAGAAACTGGACAACTGAGTGAGTATTTCGCCTTTCCCCGGAATTGCATCAGGCAAGATCACATCAAACGCCGACAAGCGATCGCTGGCGACCAGCAACAGATGCCGGTCGGCAACAGCATACACATCACGGACCTTGCCTTGATGTAGCAATGGCAATGAGATGGCGGGCAAATCAGGCACGGTGCTGGGCATGGTGCGTAAGTTTGAGGTCAGATTGACAGTGATGGCATTATAGCGTCATCGTCAGCGTCGGCGTCATCTGTCGAGACTGTTGCAGACACAGATGATGCTGTCAGTCAGTCTGCAATCTGCGACAATAGCGGCTGATATTTTGCCAGTGTTTTGATGTGTGGAAGCTGATCGGATTTTTTGTCGGACTGTACAGTAAAGGTCCGCTGGGTGCACTATTGGGCCTGTTGGCTGGCTGGTGGCTGGACAACAGTATTGCCCATATTCGCGGCACAGCAGCGACAGGCAGCGGCGCAGCTGGTGCTCCCCGGTTTGGCTTCAACCCTTTCAATACCAAGGCGCAACAGGTGTTTCAGACCGCTCTGTTTGGCTGTCTTGGTCACCTGGCCAAGGCCGATGGCAAGGTATCCGAACAAGAAATCCGCATTGCCGAACAATTGATGCAACAGTTGCGACTTAGCCAGCAACAACGCAAAATGGCCATAAGTCAATTCCGGCTGGGCAAAAGCAGTAACTACCCACTTGAGAATGAACTGGCACCGTTCGCGGCGATGACACAGAATATGCAGCATCTGCGCAAAATGTTTATCGAAATACTGCTCAACGGCGCACTTTCCGATGGCGTCATCAGCACTGCTGAACGACGCATCCTGGAGCGCGTAGCCAAAGCCCTGCGCCTGGGAGTCGCGGAGCTGGACCGCCTGATCGGCCAACGACATCGCCAGTCGGCAACGCACAACGATGAGCCGTCAAATGATCCATACCAGGCGCTTGGTATCAGCCCGAGCGCTGGCAATGATGACATCAAGAAAGCTTATCGCAAACTGATGTCCGAGTATCACCCGGACAAGATGTCCGGTCGCGAAGTGCCCAAAACCATGCGCGACTATGCTTATCGCCGCGTGCGTGAAGTACGCGCTGCCTATGACAAACTGCGCCAGCAGCGTGGTTTTCGCTGATCGCAACTCAAACTACCGAAGCATCATCATGAAACAATCAACCGTCATTGCACCATCTATACTTGCTGCCGATTTTGCCCGACTTGGTGATGAGGTCGACAAGGTCCTGGAGGCCGGCGCTGACTGGGTGCATTTTGATGTCATGGACAATCACTACGTACCCAATCTGACCATTGGGCCGCTGATCTGTGACGCGTTGCGCAAGTATGGCGTCAAGGCACCGATTGATGTGCATTTGATGGTCGAGCCAGTGGACGATCTGGTCGGTATGTTCGCCGACGCCGGTGCTGATTCAATCAGTTTTCATCCCGAGGCTAGTCGGCATGTGGACCGCACCATCCAACTGATCCACGCTGCTGGCTGTCGTGCCGGTTTGGTGCTGAATCCGGCCACACCATTGAACTGGCTGGACGATACGCTGGCAGACCTGGATCTGGTGTTGATGATGTCAGTCAATCCCGGTTTCGGCGGCCAGCAATTTATCAGCAACGTGCTGGATCGCATTCGTCGCGTGCGAGCGCGTATCGATGCCACCGATTACGCTATTCGACTGCAGGTCGATGGTGGCGTCAAGACTGGCAATATCACCGACGTCGCGGCCGCCGGTGCCGACACATTTGTTGCCGGTTCGGCCATATTTGGTGCCGATAATTATCGTGATGTGATCACATCCATGCGCGCCGCCGTAGACCAGGCTGGTTGAAAAAACACTCCGGCCGTAGCATGTTATTCAGGTTGAACGTGTAAACTTTAAATCCCGTCATAACAACAGAGGTATAAAATGAAACTGTCAAAATTTGTTATTGTGTTGCTGCCATTGCTGCTGCTGACTGCTTGTGAGAAACAGGCTGAACAGGCCAGTGAAAAGGTCGAACAGGCCAAGGCAGCTGTCGAAGAAGCCGCGGCCGATACCGCTGCAGCTGCCAAAGAAGTCGGTGCCGAAGTCAAGGCAGGTTTCGAAGATGCGGTCGACAACACCCGTGAGGCAGCAGCTAATGCCACTGATGCAACCGCCGAGGCCCTGCACAAGGCTGGTGAGCAAGCTGCAGAATCTGCGTCGGCGATCAAGCACAAGACCGGTGAGGTCATGGACAAGGCGGGTGACAAACTCAACCAGGCTGGTGCCGCCTTGCAAGAAGGCGCTGAAGATGCCAAACAGGCAGTTGCAGAGACCGCAGAAGACGCTGAAGAGACAGCCAAAAAGGCCGTCGACGACGCCAATGACTGACAGTGCAAGTATCTGATCTTGCAAAAAAGCCCGCCACGCGCGGGCTTTTTTGTTGGATCAATCGCGTTTACCCTTGACTTGCCAGGTGCGGAAATTCTGGCCCAGGCTCATCGCCGTCAACTTGTTACCCCAGACGGCGCCGGAATCCAGACACACGACCTGATTGCCGAAATACAGGCCAAGGGCTGACCAGTGACCGAAAATCACGGTGTAATCAGCGGTTTTGCGAGGCAATTCGAACCATGGGACACTGCCATTTTTGCCGGATCCGGGTGGTCCCTTTGCGGTCAATTCCAGGCTTCCGTCAGTGCGACAAAAGCGCATGCGCGTGAACACATTGATGATCGCGCGACGCTGTTCCAGCCAGTTCAGATCTGCGCTCCAGCGTGCCGGCCGATTGCCGTACATTTTTGCCAACAGTTCACTGCCCCGCTCGTCGTGCAGGGTTTTGCTGACCTTGCGGGCCAGTTTTTGTGCCAGGGGCAGGTCCCAGTCCGGCGCAATACCGGCATGCACCATGAGACAGCGCAGACTTTCATCGACATGCAGCAATGGTCTGCAGCGCAGCCAGTCCAGCAATAACTGGCCATCATCAGCCTGCAAAATGTGCTCCAGCTCTGGATTGCCCGTGCGCTTTTTTTTGCTGCAAGCAAGCGCGAGAAAATGCAGATCGTGATTGCCGAGTACGCAGACACAGCTGTCACGCAATGCGTACACTTGACGCAGTACCTGTAAAGACATGCCGCCGCGATTGACCAAATCGCCGACCAGCCAGAGCTTATCTGCGGCGGGATCGAATCGGATCTTGTCCAGCAATTGCATGAAAGAGCTGTAGCAGCCCTGAATGTCGCCAATGGCGTATGTCGTCACAGATGGTTCCTGTTCTGGTGTTGGTCATTGTGTGCTGATACCAGCTGCGAAGCTGCAGCTTTAACCCGCATATTTCATGAAGGCGGACAGTTACTGGTCATATTTTACGGATAAACAAGGCGATAACATTGAAAATTTGCATAGTGGAGTGGATACGGTTTGTCCTGTTCGAGTTCAGGCCAAATCTGGCGTTGCATATCGGCCGATCACCCTTGAAGCATAGCTACGGCTATGCTACTGCGGGCGATCGTCCAATCTGCTTAGCCAGCTATGCCCTGCTCCTCGAACCCCTCATGCAATATACGGGTTAACCCGCATATTGCATGAAGTCGAAGTTGGGTCAATCATGATTGCAGCTGCTGCAGATGCATGGACCGCTGGCTTCAGCTTAACGCGGCATGGGCGGCAGTCAAGCAGGTTGGCGATGGTTCTGCTATTCAGATCGGTTGCTGCTGCTGGTAGAGCGCAAACAATTGCAGATAGTCTTGCAGCCCAAGCTGCTGCGGCCGCCAGCCCGGGTCAATCCCGGCAGCGTTGATCTGCGCGCGCTCCAGCATACCGCGCAGGTTGTTGGCCAGGGTTTTGCGGCGCTGGGCGAAGCAGCGCTGCACAAAGCGCGCAAATGCCTGTTGCT
>JAJFKZ010000014.1 GCA_021772955.1 Gammaproteobacteria bacterium
TTGCCCGTTTGCCTGCGTTGTTGAGCTGATTAACACACTTGCCCCGTTGCAACCAGGCACAACTCCAGACCCATTCCCGGTTATCTGCTGCTGTCCGGTGGCAGGCCGCGGTGCCTGCAGCGGCTGACCTCAGCTGCCGGAACATTCTTTCAAGTTATTTCAAGACTTTGCGCCTATTCGGCTTGACGCTGAACTTAAATGGGTCTATTGTTTGCGTGTAGAAATGTGGGAAATCGTGGGTATTTGTGTTTAATAGTGGGTAAATTGGACTAATTTGATGTTTCACGGCACCAGGCCAGTCAGCATAGACAGCAAAGGCAGAGCGGCAATTCCGGCCAGCTTTCGCGAGCCTTTGGGCGCGGCCAGCGGCAACAAGCTGGTGCTGACATTGAGCCTGCACAGCAATGGTTGTCTGTGGGTTTATCCGCGCTATTTCTGGGAACAGATCAGCGAGAAGGTGAGCAAATTGTCCGATACCAGCCCACAAAACCGGCTGGCCAAACTGCGTTTGATCAGCATGGCGGAAATGCTGGAACCGGATGCCAACTGGCGCATTCTGATTCCCAGTGAACAGCGCGATGCGGCTGCATTGGAGCGTGAGGCACGCTTTGTTGGTTCTGGAACCCGCTACGAGATCTGGAACATCGAAGCATTGGCCCGGGCGCGTGGCGACACCGCCGAATCGCTGGATGTCTACGAGGCCAGCGAGGAGTTAAAAAACATCAGTTTTTAACAGTGATACACAACATAGCAAAACAAGCATGAGCACGGAAACAACAACACACAAGCCGGTCATGCCTGAAGAGTTGATTGGTGGGTTATGCGTCAGGCGGGAAGGAAACTACGTGGACGCAACCCTGGGTAGAGGTGGACACAGCAGTTTACTGCTGTACCGGCTTGCAGGCGAGGGCAAACTGATCATGTTTGATCGTGATCCACAGGCAATAGCAGCGGCGAATCAGCGTTTTGGAGCTGATCCGCGTTGTCTTGTCCGGCATTCCAGGCTCAGCGAGCTGCAAGCCAGTCTGGCTGAACTCGGCCTGCACCAGGTCACCGGTATCATGATGGATCTGGGCGTGTCATCGCCGCAGCTGGATCAACCCGAACGCGGCTTCAGTTTCATGCACGATGGTCCGTTGGACATGCGCATGGATCCCACGCATGGTCAGTCTGCTGCCGACTGGCTGCAGCAGGCAGATGAGGCCGAGATACGCAAAGTTCTGTTTGCCTATGCGGAAGAACGCCGCGCCAGCGCCATTGCCCGCGCCATCGTCAAGCGGCGTGAGCTCAAGCCCCTGCGCAGCACCGCCGAACTGGCGCAATTGGTCAGCGATTGTCTCGGTGCGGCAGCACGAAAAAGCAAGAAGCACCCGGCCACCCGTACCTTTCAAGCCATTCGAATTTTCATCAACGATGAATTGCAGGAACTGCGCAGCGGTTTGCAGCAGGCGTTGCAGTTACTCGAGCCCGGTGGGCGGCTGGCGGTGCTGGCGTTTCATTCGCTGGAAGATCGCATCGTCAAACGTGCCTTCAACGACGTAGCCAAACCGGCGGCCGGAAACCGTCGCCTGCCCCAGCTCGAGACGCCACCACTGGCCTATCGCATCGTCGGCAAATGGCTGCCGAGCGCAGACGAGATCAAAACCAACCCGCGCAGTCGCAGTGCGGTTCTGCGGATCATCGAATTCCGCGGCGAGGGCGCCACATGACACGCTTGCAGATCAGCGTATTCATGTTGCTGTCTTTGGCGCTGGCCGGCTCCATGCTGACGGTGGTCAACTACCGTCAACAAGGCCGTGAGCTGTTCATCGAGCTGCAAACGGTCAGGCAACAGCTGGACGAGCAGGAAATATTGCGCAGTCGACTGCAACTGGAGCAGTCCACACTGGCCAACATTGCCCGAGTCAAACGCCTGGCGATCGAAAACCTGGCCATGCACAATCCGCAACAGGTGCTGATCATGGCATTGCCTGCCGCTGATCAGCGCCAGCCACAGCGAGGCAATGGTTCGTGAGCGCCGGACCACAACATTCCAACAAACGCCTGTTGCTGTTCGCGCTGGGTTTCATGCTGTGCATGCTGGCCTTGCTGGCCAAGGCCATCAACCTGCAGGTGACGCAGAAGGAGTTTCTGCAGGATCAGGGCGAGGCTCGCTATTTGCGCGAGGCGCCGATCCCGACCATGCGCGGTGAGATCACAGATCGCAATGGAGAGGTGCTGGCGGTCAGTACACCGGTGGATTCGGTCTGGGTGGTGCCGCGGGAGTTGCTGAAACATCCCGGCTACATCAAGCCGCTGGCAGATATACTCGAAGGCGATGCTGAAAAGCTGCAACTGACACTGGCCGAGCGCCGCGAGCGCGAATTCTATTGGTTGCGACGCCGATTGCTGCCGGGCATGGCCGACAAGGTGCGGCAACTGGATGCTCCCGGTGTCAACTTTCGGCGCGAATACCGACGTTTTTATCCGGACGGAGCGGTCACCGCGCACATCATTGGTCACACCGGCACGGGCGATGTCGGTCTGACCGGGCTTGAGTTTATGTATGACGACAAGCTCACCGGTCATCCGGGCCGCAAGCTGGTCATCAATGACCGCCTGGGTCGCCACGTGGAAGAGGTCAAGCTGCTGCAGCCGGCCGCGCCAGGTGAAAACCTGCAGTTGACCATCGACCGACGGCTGCAGTACATGGCTTTCGAAGAGCTGCAGCGGGCCATGCTTGAGCATGACGCCGAATCGGCTTCATTGGTGCTGATGGACGTCAACACTGGCGAAGTGCTGGCCATGGTCAATCATCCCAGTTACAACCCCAACAACCTTGAAGAAAGCCGCGTGCTGCAGCGTTATAACCGGGCCATCACGCATGTGTCGGAACCGGGTTCGGTGATCAAGCCGATCGTCATGCTGGCGGCGCTGCAGGCCGGCGTGGTCACGCCGCAAACGGTGATGAACATACCGGCTGGCGGGTTCAACGTCGGTGGTCACCGGATTACGGATACGCATTATTACGGGCCGTTGACGGCCACCCGGGTGTTGACCAAATCCAGCAACATCGCGATGGCCAAAATTGCGCTACAACTGGATAGCGGCCATTTGTATGAGGTACTCACGCGCTTTGGTTTTGGCAGCTTGACCGGTATCGTATTTCCCGGAGAATCAGCCGGCGTATTGCGTAAGCCAGAGCGTTGGCGCGAGCTGGAACAGGCAACCCTGGGCTACGGTTATGGGCTGTCTGCGACCACCCTGCAACTGGCGCAGGCCTACAGTGTGCTGGCCAACGGTGGCTTGCTGTACCGACCCAGTCTGGTGAAGACGCCCGCAGAGGCGCCCGCCTCAGTGGTCGATGCCCGGCTCACCAAAATCATTACCACCATGCTGGAAACCGTGGTTACCGAAGCTGGTACCGGCACGCTGGCGGCGCTGCCGATGTATCGAGTGGCGGGCAAAACCGGCACCGCGCATATTGCCAGCGTCAATGGCTACTCGAATGACTACATCAGTTCCTTCATCGGTTACGCGCCGGTCAGCAATCCGCAGTTGGTTTGCGCGGTGGTGATCCACAAGCCCCGCAACACCGAATACTATGGTGGCCTGGTGGCAGCGCCGGTGTTCAGCCGCTTTATGACCGATGCCCTGCGCTTGCTCAATATAGCTCCCGACAATCTGCCTGCAGACTGGCAGGCCAGGCAGAACCTCGACCAGCAGCGTCCGGCTGGCCAGGCTGCAGTCAGCCAGGCGGTGAATCGGGCGGTCACAGACGAGCACAAAGACAGCCCAAACCAAACCACGGCAGCAGCAGTGGCCGGGGCAATGCAGCCATGATCAGTCGCCTGGCCCAGCAGTCGCTCAGCCTGTCACAGTGGTGCAGTGGCATGAGCTTTGAATTGCCCATGCATCTGCTTGAGTTGCCGGTCACCGGCATTGCGCTGGATTCACGTCAGGTCACCAGCGGTGACTGTTTTCTGGTTTACCCACTGCATGATGGCAACCGTCATCTGCATGGTGGCAACTTCATCAGCGCTGCACTCGCCAATGGCGCCAGCCTGGTGTTGGTGGATGCCGAGATTGCGGTCAATGAACTGCACATACCGGCACAGCGTGCCGGTTCGGTGTTACGCATTCATGGTCTCAGAGCACACGTCGGTGAGCTCTGTGCCAGGTTTTTCGGACAGCCATCCAGGCAGTTGCCAGTGGTGGCCATCACCGGCACCAACGGCAAAAGTTCCTGCGCCCATTTTTTAGCCCAGGCACCGGCACTGGCAAAGCGCGGTAACGGCGCCATGATTGGAACCTTGGGCTGGGGTTTGCTGCAGGCATTGCAGGACAGCAGCCACACCACGCCGGACGCGCTGCAATTGCAGTACCGGTTGGCCCAGTTGGCGCTTCAGAAGCCGGCCCTGGTGGCGATCGAGGCGTCCTCGCATGCGCTGGCACAAAGACGCGTCAGCGGTTGTCATTTGGCCGTTGCAGCGCTCACCAATCTGAGCCAGGATCACCTGGATTATCACCTGAATATGCAGGCCTATGCCCAGGCCAAGCTGAAATTGTTCACTGAGCATGAAGTGGATCATATGCTGCTCGGTGTGGATGATCACTATTCCCGCATGCTGCAGCAACAACTGCTGGCAGCAGGCCATGCTGGTCAATTGTTGACCACGTCGGCGCGATCGGATGCGCAGGCCGATATTCGCGTGCATGCTGCGAGCAGCCAATGCGCTGACCAAACCCAGCCGCGGGGCGTTCCAGGCATGCGCATTAGCGTACAGTCACCGTGGGGCAGTGGTGAGATGCAAACGCACTTGCTGGGGCATTTCAATCTGCACAATCTGGCCACGGTGATCGGTTGTCTGGGGCTGTTGGGGTGGAGCTGGAAAGCCATTATCAAGGTGCTGCAAGGTTTGCAGCCGGTGCCAGGGCGCATGCAACTGCTGCCGGCAGGGCCGGAACAACCGTTGCTGGTGGTGGACTATGCACACACCCCCGATGCATTGCAGACCGTGCTGGAAAGTGCCCGTTATTTTTGTCGCGGAACGTTGTATTGCGTGTTTGGTTGTGGTGGAGATCGTGACCGCAGCAAACGTGCACAAATGGGTGCGATCGCAGGCCAGCTGGCAGATCAGGTGATCATCACCAGCGATAACCCACGCCACGAAGCACCGGAACAGATCATCGCCGAGATTCGCAGCGGTATGCCGGCCGATAGTCACTGGCAATGCCTGCCAGATCGTCGTCAAGCCATCGCCACCGCCTTGCAGCAGGCCAGCGCTGACGACGTCATCATCATCGCAGGCAAGGGGCATGAGCGTTATCAACTGATCGGGAATCAACGGCTGGCATTTGACGACGCTGCCATAGTCATGCAACTGGCCGCCGCGCTGAGCAGCCAGAACCAGCCCGATCGCAGCAGGGTGCAGGCATGATGCGCCTGAGCCTGGCCCAGATTAGCCAGCGCATTGGCGCACAGCTGCAGCTGCCCGCCGGGACAAATGCCGCACAACTGCAGGTGCAGGGTGTGGCCATCGACAGCAGGAAGCTGCTGCCTGGTATGCTGTTTCTGGCCTTGCCCGGTGCGCACGTGGATGGTCATGATTATCTGCCTGCAGCAGCTGCAGCCGGAGCCGTGGCAGCGGTGGTGAGTAGCCTGCAGCCGGTGGACTTGCCACAGCTGCTGGTCGAGGATGTGGCGACAGCGCTGAGCGAACTGGCACGCAGCTGGCGCAATGAGTTGTCGGTGACGGTGATTGCCGTGACCGGCAGCAATGGCAAGACCACCGTCAAGGAAATGCTGGCAGCCATTTTTCAAGCGGCTGTTCCGGCACCGCAGTGGCTGGCCACGGCCGGTAATTACAACAATGAACTCGGCGTGCCGTTGACGCTGTTGCGGCTCAGCGATGAGCACCGTTTTGCGGTGGTGGAAATGGGTTGTGGCCAGGCTGGGGACATTGCCTGGCTGGCCAATCTGGCGCAACCACGCATCGGCATCGTCACCAGTATCGGACCGGCGCACCTGCAACGTCTCGGCACGCTGCAAGGTGTGGCATTGGCCAAAAGCGAGTTGCTGGAAGCATTACCGGGTGATGGTCTGGCGCTGTTTCCGCAGCAGGCTGAACACGCCGACATTTTGCGTCGGGCAAGCCATTGTGCAGTGCAGACCATCGGTGCGTCTGAAGTCAGCGAGCAGGCCGATGTGGTTTGGCAACGCTGTGGCGATCAGGTTGACATTCGTGCTGGTGCCCAGCACATCAGTTATTGCAGTCAACTGCCCGGTGCGCACAATGCGGCCAATGCCGCGCTGGCGGCTGCGGCTGCACTGGCGTTGGGGCTCACTAGCGATGTCATCGCTTCTGGTCTGGCCAATGTGCAAGCGGCGCCAGGACGTTGGCAACTGCTGTCAGGCCGGTCCGACAGTCACATCATCAATGACAGCTACAATGCCAACCCGGCTTCACTGCATGCCGCCATGCAAGCCCAGGCAAGCGCCTTCGGTGAGCATGAACGCTGGCTGGTGCTGGGCGACATGGGCGAGCTGGGAGCACAGTCGGTGGCTTTGCATGCCGCCGCCGGAGAACAGGCCAGGGCACTGGGAATCAGCAAGTTGTATGCCTGTGGAGACCTGGCCGCGCACGCTGCGCAGGCCTTTGGTAGCGGTGCCGAGGTCTTCAGCGATCGCGCTGCATTGCTGCGGGTATTGCCGCAGCGTCTGCATGCCGGCGTGGTGGTGCTGGTGAAGGGATCACGATCAGCCGGCCTGGAACTGGTGGTCGATCAGCTGGTTCAGCCGCAACACGCCACCGCCAGTCCTAGCGACCAGCGTGGCCTACACGAGTGGCAAACACAGGAGGCCAACTGATGCTGCTGTGGCTGACACACTATCTCAGTTCCATCAACCCGGACTTTGGCTTGTTCGGTTATCTGACGTTTCGATCGATTCTGTCAGCACTCACGGCCCTGGCTGTGGCGTTGACCTGCGGGCCGTGGATGATTCGGCATCTGGGTTTGCGGCAGATCGGTCAACCCATTCGAGATGACGGTCCACAAACCCATCTGAGCAAGGCGGGTACACCAACCATGGGCGGCGTGCTGATCATCTTTTCGATGCTGGTTGCGGTGTTGTTGTGGGGTGATTTGAGCAATCGTCACGTCTGGCTGGTGATGCTGGTGACTGCCGGGTTCGGACTGATCGGCTGGATCGATGATTATCGCAAACTGATGCTGAAAAACAGTCGTGGCTTGCCAGCGCGCTGGAAATACCTGTTGCAGTCACTGTTCGGGCTGGCGGTGGCCATTTACCTGTTCACTACGGCACCGGATCAGGCGCAGACCCAATTGCTGTTGCCGGTGTTCAAGGGCTGGTTGATTCCGTTGGGCATGCTGTTCATTGTCTGGGCCTATTTGCTGGTGGTGGGTTTCAGCAATGCTGTGAATCTGACCGATGGTCTGGACGGTCTGGCGATCATGCCGTCGGTGCTGATCGCCTCGGCACTGGGCGTGTTTGCCTATGCTGCAGGCAACAGTGTGTTTGCCGAGTATCTGTCGATTCCGTATGTTGCAGGCGCCGGCGAGCTGTCGATATTCTGTGCCGCGCTGGCTGGCGCCGGTCTGGGGTTTTTGTGGTTCAACACCTATCCGGCCATGGTATTCATGGGGGATATCGGTGCGCTGGCGATCGGCGCCGCACTGGCGACCATTGCCCTGATCGTGCGTCAGGAAATCGCCTTTATTCTGATGTCAGGTCTGTTTGTGGTCGAGACGCTGTCCGTGATTGTGCAGGTGGCGTCATTCAAGCTCACCGGCAAGCGTGTGTTTCGCATGGCGCCAATTCATCATCATTTCGAACTCAAGGGCTGGCCCGAGCCACGTGTGATCGTCAGATTCTGGATCATTTCCGTGATTCTGGTGCTGTTGAGTCTGGCCACATTGAAGGTGCGCTGATGACCGGCATGCGCAAACAGGCCTATCGCCGTGAGGACCGGGTTCGACAGTTGCGTCCGGATGCCGGCATCATCATGCCAACCGTGCTGTTGTGCCTGATTGGCGTGGTCATGGTCGGGTCTGCCTCGATTGCTGTGGCCGAGGCCAATGGCGTGGAGCACTTTTACTATCTGCTGCGGCACTTGATGTTTCTGGGGCTGGCGGTGCTGATCGCAGTGCTGCTGCGCTGGTTGCCAATGGCCAGGCTGGAGGCCAGCAGTCGTATTCTGCTGGTGCCGATTGTACTTTTGTTGCTGCTGCCGATGCTGCCCGGGATCGGGGTTGAGGTGAATGGCAGCCAGCGCTGGATCAATCTGGGCGTGGCTCGATTTCAGACTGTGGAGATGGTCAAGCTGCTGCTGATCATTTATCTGGCCGGTTACCTGAATGTACGCTCGGGGCAGCTCGGCCAGCGTTTCATGGAAACGGTCAAGCCATTGTTGCTGGCTGGCTTGCTGACCTTGATTTTGCTGCAGCAACCGGATTTCGGCAGTGCCATGGTGCTGGCCGCGATTGTGGTGACGATGCTGTTCATGGCCGGCACCTCGATCTGGTACTTGATGCCCATGGGTCTGTTGTCACTGCCGTTGTTGGGGCTGGCAGCAATCGAGCCGTATCGGCTGCAGCGCATCATGTCGTTTCGGGACCCGTTCGCCGATGCCTTCGGTTCCGGTTATCAGCTGAGTCAGGCGCTGATTGCGATTGGTCGTGGTGAGTTGTTCGGGGTCGGCATCGGTGCCAGTATTCAGAAGCTGTTTTATCTGCCCGAGGCACACACCGATTTTATTTTTGCCGTGCTCGCCGAAGAAACCGGATTGCTGGGTATTATTGTGGTCATGGCGCTGTACTGCTGGCTGATCATGCGCATCATGATCATCGGCCGCCAGGCACATGGCTTGCAGCAGGGCTTCATGGGCTATCTGTGCTGGGGCATTGGAATCTGGCTGGCACTGCAGGCGTTGATCAGTATGGGCGTGAATCTGGGCTTGTTGCCCACCAAAGGACTGACCTTGCCTTTGATCAGTTCCGGTGGCAGCAGTCTGTTGATGACGCTGGCTGCCATCGCCATCGTGGTCAGGGTCAAGCTGGAAATCGAACGGCTGCGCTTGCAGCGTCCAAGCATGCACGCAGACTGGCTGTCGACCGAGGTGATGACATGACCACACAGTCACGTCACATCACCATCATGGCTGGCGGTACGGGTGGCCATATCATGCCGGGGTTGGCCGTGGCCCGGCAGCTGCTCAGCCTGGATCAGCAGGTCAGCTGGATCGGCAGCAACAACAGCATGGAGCAGCGCCTGGTGCCGGAACACGGGGTTGAATTTCATGCGCTGGACATACGTGGTCTGCGCGGCGCTGGCTGGGGTCGCAAGCTGCGCATGCCGTGGCAATTGTCGCGTGCGATCTGGCAGGCTCTGCGCACACTCAAAGGATTGCACCCGGACTGTGTCTTGAGCATGGGCGGCTTTGCTGCGGCGCCCGGTGGCATTGCTGCCTGGTTGCTGCGCGTGCCGCTGGTGGTGCACGAGCAAAACCGCATACCAGGCTTGACCAACCGGCTACTGGCACGCATTGCCAATCAGGTTTGCCAGGCATTTGCCGACAGTTTTCCAACACGGCAACAGGCGCTGGTGACCGGCAACCCGGTGCGCGCCGATATCGTTGCCCTGCGACGGCAGCAACGCGCTAGCGACGGCCAACAGCAATCCAGCAGCGAGTCAGCAGCGTTGCGCGTGCTGGTGCTCGGTGGCAGCCAGGGTGCCAATGCCTTGAACCGGCAATTGCCGCGCTTACTGGCGACCTCAGCCGCAGCTGCTGGTTGTACCCTGAACATCCGGCATCAATGTGGGGAGCGCTGGCAGCAAGTCGCCACACAAGCCTATGCCGAACAGACCGGGCGTTTCGAAAAATTGGACGTGACGCCGTTCATCAGCGACATGGCAGCGGCCTATGCCTGGGCCGATCTGGTGATCGCCCGAGCCGGTGCGATGACCATCAGTGAACTGGCTGCGGCTGGCTGTGCCAGCGTACTGGTGCCGTTTCCGTTCGCGGTGGATGATCATCAGACCGCCAATGCCCAGGTTCTGGTCAATGCAGGTGGCGCCATGCTGATGCCGGAAGACCAGCTCACCGAGGCCAGCAGTCAGGCCATGCTGACGCAATTGTTGAGTACGCCAGCAACACTGCAGCAGATGGCCACAGCGGCAGCTGCGATGCATGCCGAAGATGCCAGCAGTAAACTCGCGTCGATCTGTCTGGAGCAGTGCCGATGAGCATCAGCTCCAAAGCGCAATCCAGCATGATGCGCCGCATTCGCGGTGTGCATCTGGTCGGCATTGGCGGCAGCGGCATGAGCGGCATTGCCGAGGTGTTGTTGAACCTGGGGTTTGCCGTCAGTGGCTCGGATTTGCGTGACAGCAAGGTAACCCGGCGCTTGCGTGAGCTTGGCGCGCAGATACAGATAGGTCACCGCGCCGAGAATCTGGTGGCTGCCGATGTAGTGGTTGTTTCCAGTGCCGTACCGGCCGACAACCCCGAGCTGCAACGCGCCCATGACCTGCGTCTGCCGGTGGTGCAACGGGCGGAAATGCTGGCTGAGTTAATGCGCTTTCGGGAAGGCATTGCGGTCGCTGGTACGCATGGCAAGACCACCACCACCAGTCTGACCGCCGGCTTACTGGCCGAAGCCGGTCTGGACCCGACCTTCATCATTGGTGGGCTGGTGCACGCCTTCGGCAGTCATGCCCGGCTGGGCGATGGTCGCTATCTGATCGCCGAAGCGGATGAGAGCGATGGCTCGTTTTTGCTGCTGCAGCCAGTGCTTGCAGTGGTGACCAATATTGACCAGGATCATCTGGAAAACTATGGCAACAGTTTTACCCGACTGCGCCAGGCCTTCATTGATTTTCTGCATCATCTGCCCTTTTACGGTGTGGCCGTATTGTGCACGGACGATGCCGAAGTGGCCCGGCTGCTGCCCGAGGTCAAGCGCAGCGTGCTCAGCTTCGGCATCAATGAAAGTGCTGACGTGCGCGCCAGTAATGTTCGTCAGGATGGCCGCTGCATGCATTTTGATGTGCATCTTCCGGGGCGTCAGGATGCGCTGCCAATGCAGCTGAATTTGCCCGGTCTGCATAACGTTCGCAATGCTCTGGGCGCAATCGCGGTTGCGCATGAGCTGGGTATAGCTGCCAACACCATGCAGCAAGGGTTGCTGTCGTTCCGCGGCATTGGGCGGCGGTTTGAACATCTTGGCGATTTACCCGTGCCGGGCGGTCATGCGGGAAAAATCGAGATCATTGAGGACTATGGCCACCATCCAACCGAACTGGAAGCAACGTTGCGCGCCGCGCGCGAGGGCTGGCCGAAGCGTCGCCTGGTCGCGGTGTTTCAGCCCCATCGGTATAGCCGCACACAAGCCTTGTTCGATGATTTCGTGCGCGTGCTCAGTGGCTGCGCAGACATGCTGATCATTTGCGAAATCTATCCGGCCGGTGAGGCGCCGATCGACGGCGTTGACAGTGGCAGACTGTGTCAATCCATACGCTCGCGTGGCAAAACCGATCCGATACTGATGTCCGGGGTGGATGAATTGCAGCACGAGCTGCCAGCCTTGTTACAGGCAGATGATCTGTTGCTGCTGTTGGGGGCTGGCGATATTGGTGCGCTGGGCAATCTGCTGCTGCAGGCTGCAGCGCAGGATGGCCAGAGCGAAACTGCGACGGGTACACGCACATGAACAGTGCAGCCAGCAAGCAGTTCGGACGCATCGCCGTGCTTTGCGGTGGAGACTCGGCCGAGCGCGACGTGTCGCTGGCCTCCGGCGCAGCGGTGTTGGCGGCACTGCAGAGACTGCAGCTGGACGCATCGCAGCTGGATGGACTGGAGGCATTAAGCCTGGCATTGCAACAGCACCGCATCGACCGGGTGTTCAATGTCATGCATGGCCGTGGCGGTGAAGACGGTGTTGTGCAGGGGCTGCTGGCTGCCTACCGGGTGCCAGTCACCGGCAGCGGTGTGCTCGGCTCGGCGCTGAGCATGGACAAGCAGCGCAGCAAGCAGATCTGGCGGCAGCTGGGTCTGGCAACCCCGGATGCGGTATTGCTTGACGCACAACAGCCGGTGGCACAGCAACTGCAGCAATACCAGACGCAGATTACTGCCATGCAGCCGCTGGTGGTCAAGCCCAATCGCGAAGGTTCCACTGTCGGGCTGAGCATGGTTGAGGATTTTGCCAGTCTGCGCGAAGCGCTGGAGTTGGCGGGAAAATACGATCAACAGGTACTGATTGAACAACGTATCCAGGGTGAGGATTACACCGTCGCCATATTGCAGCAGCAGGCCTTGCCGCATATCCGTATTCGCCCGGCACATGGTCTGTATGACTACGAAGCCAAGTACCACAGTGACGCAACCCGCTATGACAGCCCGGAATTGACGCCGGCCGAGCAACAACAGCTGCAGGATGTTTCGCTACGAGCGTGCGCGGCGCTGGCGGTCGAGGGCTGGGCGCGCGTGGATTTCATGCGTGACCGGCAGGGCCGGTTCTGGTTGCTGGAAGTCAATACGGTGCCAGGCATGACCGATCACTCACTGGTGCCGATGGCAGCCAGACAGGCCGGGCTCGGCTTTGATGAACTGGTACTGCGCATCCTGGAGACCAGCCTGTGAGCAGCGTGGCCAGTCAGCACCAGTCTGCCGAACTGCTGGCGGAACAACCGCAGCGGGTGCACGGCTTGCTTTGGTGGAGCATGGTGCTGGTCAGCTTGCTGTTGCTGATGCTGTGGTTTCAGCGCGGCTGGATCGCCAGTGACCGTTGGCCGGTACGCTGGATTGAGATCACCGCGCCGGAGCAACGGGTCAGCGCCGAGCAGATTCGTGCCCGCCTGCGTGATGATCTGAAAAACGGTTTTTTCAGTCTTGATCTGCGGCACATGGGGCAGCAGTTGGAAAGCATCAGCTGGGTCGCCAGTGCACAGATACAACGCAGCTGGCCGGATACGCTGGTGGTTTCCATTCAGGAGCACCGCCCGGTGGCGTACTGGAACAAACAGCAACTGATCAGTGATTACGGCGTGGTGTTTAATGCCGAGGAAATCAGTCTGATTCAGGAACTGCCGGTGCTGTCGGGACCAACGCAACGTCGCGAAGAGGTGATTCAGCAATGGCTGCTGTGGCGAGAAATGTTGATGCCCATCGGTATGAGCATCGCCAGTCTGGAATTGAGTGAACGCGGTAGCTGGACTTTGACCATGAGCAATGGCGCGCATGTTGCGCTGGGTCGCGAGCAGACCAGCGCGCGCTTGCAGCGACTGGTCGATGTCTGGCCGCAATTGACCAGCCGCAATCTTTATGCGCAGCAGATCGACTTGCGTTACAGCAACGGGCTGGCAATCCGCATGCCGGTAGTGGCGGCGCAGATCAGTCATGCCGATACAACCCGCCGAGTCAATGCTGCCAATCAGGAACCAAGAGAATGACGAGAAAACATGATAAATCCATGGTCGTGGGCCTGGACGTTGGCACTGCAAAGGTTGCGGCCATTGTCGGCGAGCGCCATGCCGATGGTGAGATTGAGGTGATCGGGGTCGGACGACAACCATCGCGCGGACTCAAGCGCGGGGTGGTGGTGGACATCGAGGCCACCGAATACGCGATCCAGCGCGCCATCGAAGAGGCCGAACTGATGGCGGATTGCCAGATCCAGTCGGTGTTCAGTGATATCTCCGGCAGTCATATTCGCAGCATGAATTCGCACGGTATCGTCGCCATCAAGGATAAGGAAGTGACCGAATCCGATGTCGAAAGGGTACTGGATGCGGCGCGCGCGGTGGCGGTACCGGCCGATCAGCGCATCCTGCATGTGCTGCCTCAAGAATACGTGATCGACAAGCAAGATGGCATCCGCCAGCCGGTTGGCATGTCCGGCGTGCGCCTGGAAGCACATGTGCATGTGGTCACTGCTGCACAAAGCGCAGTGCAGAATCTGTCCAAATGCATTGCCCGCTGTGGTTTGCAGGTGGATGGCCTGATTCTGCAGCCGCTGGCATCCAGCCACGCCATGCTCACCGACGACGACAAGGATTTGGGCATCGCCTTGCTGGACATTGGTGCCGGCACCACCGACATCGCCGTTTTCGTGCATGGTGCGATTCGGCATACCGCTTGCATCCCCATTGCCGGCGATCAAATCACCAATGATATTGCCGTGGCTTTGCGCACCCCCACCCAGCATGCCGAAGAGCTGAAGATTCGTTACGGCTGTGCGCTGGAGATGCTGACCTCCGGTGACGAGAGTATTCAGGTTCCGGGCGTCGGCGATCGCGCCGCGCAGCGCTTGGCGCGCAAGACCCTGGCCCAGGTCATCGAAGCACGCTCGCGGGAGATATTTCAGCTGGTGCAGGCCGAGTTGCAGCGCAGTGGTTATGAACATTCAATCCGCGCCGGTATCGTCATTACCGGCGGTGCGTCGCAGCTCGAGGGCACCGTGGAGCTGGCCGAAGAAGTGTTTCACATGCCAGTGCGGCTGGGTAGCGTACAAAAAGTCACCGGTTTGTCAGAGGTCATCGGCAAGCAGACCTATGCAGCAGCCATCGGCATGTTGCTGCAAGGTGGCCAGTATGCCGGGCGCGCCATGCAACGCAGTTATGGACAGAATTCAGGTGGCATACTGCAGCGCCTGAAAAGCTGGTACCAGGGTGAATTTTGATGCCCAGAGCACCAGACCAGCAGGCAAAAACGATGGTTGCAGTAGGGCCATGCTGGCACGCAATCCATCGCAGGGGTTTTACAGGTTCAATCACAGGAGAAGGAAATGTTTGAAATAGTTGATAATTATCAACCCGGAGCGGTCATCAAGGTGATCGGGGTCGGGGGTGGTGGCGGCAATGCCGTCAATCAGATGGTGGAAGATGGCATCAACGGCGTGGATTTCATCGCCGTGAATACCGATGTGCAGGCCTTGCGCAATTTCAGCGGCAAGCACACCCTGCAGATCGGCAGTACCGTGACCAAGGGACTGGGTGCCGGTGCCAATCCTGAAACCGGTCGACAGGCGGCACTGGAAGACCGTGACCGTATCATTGAAATGGTTGAAGGTGCGGACATGGTGTTCATTACTGCCGGCATGGGCGGTGGTACCGGTACCGGTGCTGCACCGGTGATTGCTCAGGCAGCACGTGAGGCCGGTGCCCTGACCGTGGCGGTGGTAACCCGGCCGTTTCCGTTTGAAGGCAAGCGCCGCATGCAGTATGCCCAGGCTGGTATCGATGAGTTGCGCTACCATGTGGATTCACTGATTACCATACCCAACGCCAAATTGCTCAGTGTACTGGGCGGCGATGTGACCATGCAGGAAGGCCTGCGCAAGGCCAATGAGGTGCTCTATGGCGCGGTGCAGGGTATTGCCGAACTGATCACCCGTCCGGGCCTGATCAATGTGGATTTTGCCGATGTGCGCACGGTCATGACCGAAACCGGCATGGCCATGATGGGTTCAGGTCATGCCCGCGGCGAAGACCGCGCAGTGGTTGCCGCGACCATGGCCATCAGCAGTCCTCTGCTGGAAGATGTCGACCTGGCCGGTGCCTGTGGCCTGCTGGTCAATATCACAGCGTCGAGCAGCCTGACCATGGCCGAATTCAGTGACATCAATACCACGATCACTGATCTGGCTTCGGAAGATGCCAACATTGTGGTGGGTACCGGCATAGATGATGAGTTAGGTGATGAAGTGCGCGTCACAGTAGTGGCCACCGGCCTCGACCGTGATCGTCCGAACCGTGAAGACGAATCGGTTACGCATATTCAGCTGGGCAAGCAGCGTCAACAACATCGCCAGCACCAGCAGCAGCATCAAAGTGACACGCAGCAGCAAACACGCAATCGAGACCATTATGAGGAACAGCGCCAGGTCGTCAATGCCGCGCCGCTGCAAAACAAGGATGATGCCAATGACCTGCGGCGTAAGCCAAACCGGGATGGTGAAGCGGTGCAACCTGATATCGAGTTTCTGGATATACCAGCTTTTTTGCGTAATCAGGCCGATTGAAACTATAATGGTGAACGGAATCGTCAGCCGATGACTTGTGTACGCGAACGATTCAGCTCTGAAATGCGTGTTGTGCATGATTCTGAGCTTGTTCAGTATCAGTTCATGCCTGCTCAGTAAGCTTGTGACAAGACGAAATGGACAGCATGGATTGCATGACCGGTAGAACTGAGAGTCAGACTGGTATTAACCATGCCATGGCAAATAATAATGGCATCAGGAATGTGAAATTGTGATTAAACAACGAACTCTGCAGAACGTCATTCGTGCGACCGGGGTTGGTATTCATAGCGGCAGAAAAGCATCACTGGCACTACGGCCGGCGGCCGTCAACACCGGCATCGTGTTTCGCAGAATTGATCTGGATCCGGTGGTCGAGATCAAGGCGCTGGCCACCAATGTTGGCGATACCCGTTTCTGCACGACACTGGCCAGTGGCGATGTGCGCATCAGTACGGTCGAACATCTGATGTCAGCCCTGGCCGGGCTGGGCATCGATAATGCCTACATCGATGTCAATGCGCCGGAGATTCCCATCATGGACGGCAGTGCCGGGCCATTTGTGTTCCTGTTGCAGTCTGCCGGTATCATCGAACAAAAAGCGGCCAAGAAATTTCTGCGCGTGTGCAAGCGCGTAGAACTGGCCATGGACGACAAATGGGCCGTGCTGGAGCCGCATGAAGGCTTGCGAGTGGATTTTGAAATTGCTTTTGATCATCCGCTGTTCACCAGCCAGAACACCTCGGCACAGATGCACTTTTCTACCACCGCCTATTTGAAAGAAATATCGCGTGCCAGAACGTTCGGGTTCATGCGCGACCTTGAGACCCTGCGCAAGCACAATCTGGTGCTGGGCGGCAATATGGACAATGCCGTGGTGCTGGATGATTACCGGGTACTCAATGAAGAAGGCCTGCGCACTCACGATGAGCTGGTGCGGCACAAGATACTGGACGTGATTGGAGACATGTATTTGCTGGGTCATCCGGTATTGGCGCATTTTTCCGGCTACAAGTCCGGACATGACCTGAATAACCGTCTGCTGCGCAAGGCTCTGGCCACCGCAGGTGTGTTTGAAGAAATCAGCTTCAGTGATGAGCAGGTGGCGCCGATTTCCTACCTGCATCCCGCCCAGGCCGGCTAGCCCGCCTACGACCCACTACCAAACTCAGAAGCATTGACCTGGCTATCAGCCGCGTCGGTGTGCGGTCAAAGACCATGCTTCATCGATGTCGGACCGACACCCGTATTTTGTTGACCTGACGCAATGCGCAACTGATTTCCCCCGCTGCAGACTTATTAGCAAAGCCGTCAAGCTGGCCCAGAATGTCATTCTGCATGAACCGTACACGGCTCGCGCTGGCACTGTTGCTGCAACTGATGACCAGCTCACGATTATGGATATGACTGACACTGGCATCCACATGTGACCAGAATTCCAGTTGTTCCAGCAAATGCTGTTGCAGTTGCTCATAGGCAGCTTGCTGCAGCAACAGCCGTCCCAGTGAGTTGATGTCAGCGTGGGTTTTGTTGTCATCATGGACCGAGCGGCCAAGCTTCACATCAGCCTGTTTGCTGGCCTGACTGCGCCTGGTGATGGCATCGATGATGCTGAGCAGATCCTCTGACATAGTGGCATTCGTCGTGGCAAAAAAATGACCGTGAACATACAGTATCATATAGCGCGGTGTTCGCGTAGTTGCGGCTCAGCAGACCAGCCTCGGCGTCGACGTGAATGATGGCTCAAGACTTGCATCAGTGCGTCGTATGCCCAATATGACTGCACAGGCTGCCAGGCTTGGCGCTGGACTTGATCCAGACCCGCTGATAATGACATTGAGGCTGCCTTTTGCCCTGCAATTTCGGGCCGCAGCGCTGTTTTGAATACACGGAACGATTACCCATGTTTAACAAGTTACTGACCCGTCTGTTTGGCTCTCGCAATGAGCGCCTGGTGAAAATGATGCAGCGCGACATCGTTGCCATCAACGCGCTGGAGCCGGACGTCAAGGTGCTGAGCGATGCACAGTTGCGCAGCAAAACCGCCGAATTCAGACAGCGCTATGCCGACGGTGAGTCACTGGAAAAGCTGTTGCCAGAGGCCTTTGCCGTCTGTCGCGAAGCTGCCTTGCGCACTCTGCACATGCGTCACTTCGATGTGCAGCTGATTGGTGGCATGGTGCTGCATCAGGGCAAGATCGCGGAAATGAAGACCGGCGAAGGCAAGACCCTGGTGGCCACACTGGCAGTCTATCTGAATAGCCTGACCGGCAACGGCGTGCATCTGGTTACCGTCAACGATTACCTGGCCAGGCGAGATGCTGACTGGATGCGGCCATTGTATGAACAGCTGGACCTGAGTGTGGGCGTAGCGGTACCTGGAATGAGTCCGGCGGCCAAGCGCGCCGCGTATGCCTGCGACGTCACTTATGCCACCAACAACGAGCTGGGATTTGATTATTTGCGCGACAACATGGCGTTTAGCAGCGAGCAGAAAGTTCAGCGTGAGCTGGCTTATGCCATCGTCGATGAAGTCGACTCCATCCTGATCGATGAGGCGCGCACACCGCTGATCATCTCCGGCCCGGCCGAAGAAAGCCCGGAGCTCTACGCGCGCATCAACAAGCTGGTGCCAAAGCTGCAGGTGCAGCAGGAAGAAGAAGGTCCGGGTGATTTCAGCATCGAAGAAAAGAACAAACAGATTTATCTGACCGAAGATGGCATGGCCAAGGTTGAGGAACTGCTCACCGAGACTGGCATGCTGCGTGATGACAGCAGCCTCTACGATGCCGGCAATTTGAATCTGCTGCACCACGTCAACGCGGCCTTGCGGGCGCATTATCTTTTCAGCAAGGATGTGGATTACATCGTCCGCGACGGCGAGGTGGTCATAGTCGATGAGTTCACTGGCCGCACATTGTCGGGCCGACGCTGGTCTGATGGCCTGCACCAGGCGGTTGAAGCCAAGGAAGGCGTGCCCATTCAGCATGAAAACCAGACGCTGGCATCGATCACATTCCAGAATTATTTTCGGCTTTACGGCAAGCTTTCCGGCATGACCGGCACGGCCGATACCGAGGCCTACGAATTTCAGAGCATTTATGCGCTGGAGGTGGTGTCGATACCGACCCACAAGCCCATGATCCGTGACGATCGTGGCGATCTGGTTTACATGTCGCAACGGGAAAAATTCAATGCCATTATTGAAGACATCAAGGACTGCGTGGAACGCGGTCAGCCCTGTCTGGTAGGTACCACCTCCATTGAAACGTCGGAGTTGATATCCAGCCAGCTGCAACAGCAGAATATCAAGCATCAGGTATTGAATGCGAAGCAGCATGAACGCGAAGCCACCATCGTGGCCGAAGCCGGACGCCCTGGTGCGGTGACCATTGCCACCAACATGGCCGGACGCGGTACTGATATCGTGCTCGGCGGCAATCTGCAGATGGAAAAAGAAGCGTTGGAGGAAAACACCAGCGAACAACAAATGGCTGCGCTGGAGGACGACTGGCGACAGCGGCATGAGCAGGTGCTGAATGCCGGCGGATTACACATCATCGGCACCGAGCGGCATGAATCGCGGCGTATTGACAATCAGTTGCGTGGCCGTTCCGGGCGCCAGGGTGATCCGGGTTCATCGCGTTTTTATCTGTCTCTGGACGACAATCTGATGCGCATTTTTGCCTCCGGCAAGCTCGGCGGCATGATGCAAAAGCTCGGTAGTGAAGGTGAGGCCATCGAGCATCCCTGGGTCAGTCGTGCGATTGAAAATGCCCAGCGCAAGGTCGAAGGACATAATTTTGACATGCGCAAGAATCTGCTGGAATACGACGATGTCGCCAATGACCAGCGCAAGGTGGTGTATGAGATGCGCAACGACCTGATGGCCAGCGACGATGTTAGCGATATGATTGATGACATTCGTGAAGACATCATCCGGGTCGAGTTTCAGTCGCATGTACCACCGGGTACATTGGAAGAAATATGGAATATCAAGGGCCTGGAAAAGGTACTGGAATCAGAATTCGGCATTACCGCCAAAATTTCGGAGTGGCTGCAACGAGAGCCTGAACTCAGTGAAGACCAGATGCTGCAGCGGATTGAAGCAGCATCCAAAGCCCATTTTGCGGCCAAGGTCGAAGTCACCGGGCCTGAGGTCATGCGCCAGTTTGAGAAGGCACTCATGCTCAATGTGCTGGATCAGCAATGGAAAGAGCATCTGGCCAGCATGGATTATCTGCGCCGAGGCATTCACCTGCGCGGCTTCGCGCAGAAGCAGCCGAAGCAAGAATACAAGCGCGAATCGTTCGAGATGTTCAGTGACATGCTGGAGCAGTTCAAGCGCGAGGTGATCAGCAAGCTGTCGCGGGTGCAGGTGCGCACCGAAGAAGATATCGATGCCGTCGAAACACATCGCCGCAAGTCCGCTGACATGCAGTTCCAGCATGCCGATCCAGATGCTCAACAGCGAGCCGAGCTCAGCCAGCAGTCGGCTGCGGATAACGCCGTGCAAACGGTGGTGCGGGAGGGTCGCAAAATAGGCCGAAACGAGCCCTGCCCGTGCGGGTCAGGCAAAAAATACAAGCAGTGCCATGGCCGCATGAGCTGATTCTTGTTTGTTCGGGTTTGGTCTGAGCTGACATGATCAGGGTTGTTGCTGCCAGTATTCAGAATCAACATGGCGAGTACCTGCTGACACGGCGCCCCAGCGGCAAGGTGCGTGCCGGGGAATGGGAGTTTCCTGGCGGCAAGATGCACCGCGGTGAATCGACGCACCAGGCGCTGGTGCGCGAACTGCGCGAGGAGTTGGGCCTTAAGGTGCTCGCCAGTGAGCCGCTGCACAGCTTCTCGCACCACTATCCGGACCTCAACATCGAGCTCAATCTGCTGCGCGTATTGCGCTGGCAGCACGAACCGCAGGCGCTGGAACAGCAGCAGCTGCGCTGGGTGGGGATCGAGGCCATGCGCAGCGCTACACTGTCGGCTGCCGATGTCCGTATCGCAGGCGTGTTGCAGCTACCGCCGTTGCTGTTCATAACTCCGAACATGGCCGCGCTGGATGCAGCACAGGCACTGCCTGCCATGGTGCGCAAGGCGACCATGCTGGGCGCTGCATTGGTGTATTTCCGCCAGCCACAGCTGGCGCCGGCCAAGCTGGTGCCGCTACTGGAGCAAATTTTGCATGACTGTCATCAGCGCGCGGTTGGCGTGCTCTGTAATCGTGAGTATCTGGGCCTGACCGCGGCACCCATCGATGGTCTGCATTTGCGCGCCCGGGAGCTGTCAGCAGCAGCACAGGATAGCAAACTGCAGCAGTGGCGCTCGCAGCATCCGCAGGCGCTGCTGGGGGCATCCTGTCACAACGCAGCTGAACTGGAGCTGGCAGCGCGTCTGGCTTGCAGTCATGTCTTGCTGAGCCCGGTCAAGCCCACCGCTACGCACCCGCAGGCCAAGGCTTTGGGTTGGCGTGGTTTGCAGCAGCTCAGCGCCAATTGTGATGTGCCGCTGTATGCGCTGGGCGGACTGGAGCCGGCGGATTTGGATCAGGCCCGGGAGCACGGTGCTTATGGTGTGGCTGGCATCAGCGGATTTTGTCCCTGATCTGGTTCGTTACCGGGTTTGCTCAGGCAGTCTGGCGCATGAGTTGTTCAAGCCAGCATTCATTCATGCAGTAGTGGGTTGTGATCAGTCCTTGATATCGCGATGCCTGACGCTGACTCCACGATAGCTGGCGCGCAGCCGCTCAGCCAGCGCTTCGGTGGCAAAAACCGAGCGATGACGGCCGCCGGTGCAACCAAAACCAATGGCAATCTGGCTGCGTGTGCTGTGACTGTAGTGCGGCAACCAGTTGAGCAACAGCTGGCTGATATCGTCGATGAACTGCCGAGCTAGCGGGGCTTGCTGCAGAAATTCGCGCACGGCCTGGTCTTTGCCAGTGAACTGTCGCAGTCCGGGTTGCCAGTGCGGGTTCGGCAGACAACGTGCATCGAAGACGATGTCCAGGTCGGGTGGCAGACCCAGGGTATAGGCAAACGACTGCAGCAGCAAGCGTGGAGTGCGTGTGGACACGCTGGTCAGCTCGGCAATTTTCTGGCGCAACTCGTGCACGTTCAACAGGCTGGTATCAATGATGTCACTGGCGTATTCACTGATCATGGCCAGCAAGTCACGCTCTCTGGAGATGGCGGCTTGTAAACCACTTGCATCGGCCAGAGGGTGGTCGCGGCGGGTGGCGTTGTAGCGCTGCAGCAGCGCCGTATCACTGGCAGTCAGAAACAACAGCCGCAGATCCTGGCCCCGCTGCTGCAGCTCATCCAGGGTGCTGGCAAGCTCAAAAGTACGTTTGCTGCGTGCGTCCAGGCCGATCGCCAGGCGAGGATATTCCTGCGGCAGGTCGCGTTGTTGCTGCAGCAACGGCGTGATCAGTTTGACCGGCAGGTTATCGATGCAGAAATAACCCTGATCCTCCAGTGCCTGCAGGGCGGTACTCTTGCCACTGCCGGACAGGCCGCTGACAATGATCAGGCCAGGTGCTTGCTGACCATCGCCGTCAGTGGGAGATTCGGGCTCAGGCGTTGTCTGCTGCTTGCTGTTCAAGTTCGTCTCATCGACTGGCAGCGATCAGTTTTAAGCTTACTTACGATGTTCGCTGAGCTTGCTTTTGTGACGGCGGACCTGACGATCCAGCTTGTCCAACATGGTGTCAATGGCGGCATACAGATCGTCATTCGTGTCTGCGGCATGCAACGGCGGCCCGCCGGCAACCGACAGCGTGCAATCGGCGCTGTGGATGTGTTTTTCAACCTTGAGAATGACGTGGGCGCCGATGATGTTGTCGAAATGCTTTTCCAGTCTGGGCAGCTTTTCGGTGACATAGTTACGTATGGCATCGGTGATGTCGATATGTTGGCCAGTAATATCAATTTGCATGCAAACTCCTTGGCTGGTGGTAAACAGTGGTTGTTCTTGTCATTACTATATGATGACAATTTGCCAGTCATCAATAGCGCAACGCTTTACCACGCTGGCTGGCAGTCGGAATCTGTAGCTGCTGACGGTATTTGGCGACTGTGCGCCGGGCAATGTGGTAACCGGCAGCTGCCAGCTGGACCTGCAATTGCACATCAGTCAAGGGCTTATGCTCGGGCTCGGCTTTGACCAGCTGCTGCAGCGTGGCCTTGATGGCCTCACCGGCAGCCGCTGGCTGCGTCGGGTTCTGCTTTGCTGACTGGCTCACTGCATGACTGAACAAGCATTGCAGCGGCAACAGTTCGCCCTGCCAGAGCACGTAGCGTGTGCGCACGGCTCTGCTGATGGTGGATGGGTGCAGGCGCAAATGCTGAGCCAGTTCTGCTTGCGACAGCGGCTGCATCAACGTGCGATCGAGCTGGCGCAGCATCGCCTGCTGTCGGTGCACGGTCGCCGAGATAATGTTGTACAAGTTCTGCTCGCGCAGCTGCAGAGCTTGCAAAAGTTGTTTGGCTGCCTGCCGCTGCGCTGGCGTGGCCGCGGATCGGGTCTGATAGTCGAGCTCGCTGCTAATGTTCTGTAGCAGTTGCACGTCAAGTTGATCACCCCGGGCAATGATCTCGGCATCAGCCTGCACCGCCGCTGCAGCACTGGCAAAGGGTCGACCGGGTTTGGGTTCCAGGCTGCGGATTAATTGCAGCGCAGCCTCCGCCTGTGCGCGACGACAGTGATAACGGCTGGCCAGTGCCTCGTAATCAGGTCGGGCCAGCTGCTGCAAATCCTCTGCCAGCATTTGCACAGCCAGCTGGCGTGTGCTGCTGTCTGGCTGCTGTATCAGTTGCAAGCGCAGGCAGTCGCGCAGATCGACCGCAGCAACACCGGCCGGTTCGAAACTTTGCACCAGTTGCAGCGCCACATTCCAATTGCTCTGGGTGGCCAAAGACGGTTGCATGGCAGCGACGTAGTCGCGCTGCAATTGGGCCAGCGATTGACGCAGATAGCCGTCTGCATTGAGTTCGTCGATGATGATCTCAGCCAGCAGCGTGATGGCATCACTGACCTGTTGCTGATACAGCTGCTGCAAAAGATGCTCGCTGAGAGAGGCGGTGCTGGCTGTGGTGGCCAGCGCGACATCAAAGGCAGATTGACCCTGGCCCGAGCCACCACCAGCACTACCGCCGCGCCAGACCAGTGCTGGATTGCAGCGCAGCTGATGACGAATATGATTGTGCAGTTGTGCTGCGCTCAGCGGCAGGAGTTTGAGACTGAGCTGAACCTGTTGCGCCAGTTTTTGACGCTGTCGCAGTCGCAGCGACAGTCCCTGCATTGGTTGAGCATGGACTGGTCGCATCGGCGCTACAGTTTGAAATCGCGCCCCAGATAGACATCGCGCACTGCATCATCGGCCAGAATCTGCTCTGGTGTGCCGCGACTTAGCACCGTGCCGCTGCTGATGATGTAGGCATGATCGCAGATACCAAGCGTCTCGCGCACGTTGTGATCGGTGATCAGAATGCCGATGTTCTGGGCCTTAAGTTGCCTGACGATACGCTGAATTTCACCCACCGAGATTGGATCCACACCTGCAAAAGGCTCATCCAGCAGCATGAAGCTCGGTGCGGCCGCCAGCGCCCGGGCAATTTCCACCCGCCTGCGCTCGCCACCGGACAGGCTCTGTCCCTTCTGGTTTGCCAAATGCGCAACTTGCAGACTTTCCAGCAGCTTTTCCAACTCGATCTGGCGCTGTTTGTGGCTCAGGCTGGGTCGCAACTCCAGCACCGCCATGATGTTGTCGCGCACCGACAAGCCACGAAAAATCGATGCATCCTGCGGCAGATAGCCCAGCCCCTTGCGGGCCCGGTTGTGCATTGCTGCATGGGTGATGTCTTCGTCATTCAGATAGACATGACCGGCGTCGGCTTTGACCAGCCCGACCATCATGTAGAAACAGGTGGTTTTGCCAGCGCCATTGGGTCCCAGCAGCCCCACCACCTCGCCCTGGGCAACTTCCAGGCTGACATCCGAGATCACCTGGGTGCGGCGATAGCTCTTTTGTAAGTGCTCAGCTCTCAGCAGCATGGACATGGCAAGCGGTGATCAGAATGCTGTGCTGTTGGCATTGTTGTCAACGGATTGGTCATCGCCCATGGCATCGTTCTGGCCATCGTTCTGGCCATCGTTCTGATTGTCATTAGCGTCACTGACAGGCGGCTTCACGGTGTTGTTTTCCACCACGTCCGGTTCGATACGCATCCTGATGCGGCCACCGGTGGTGCTGTCACCGCGCAGCTTTTCTTCACTCAGATCGTAACTGATGCGATCACCGGTGATTTCGCCCTGTGGATGGTCCACTACAGCATTGCCGATCAGCAGAATTTGTTCGGCGTTGACGTCATAATCGATTTGCGCCGATTTGGCATCCATCCACTCGCCGCTTTCCAGCTGCTGCTTCCAGGTGGCTGGATTGCCGTCCAGCAGAATGCGTGACATGCGCCCGTTCTGCATGAACACGCGCGCTTCATCAGAGTGAATTTCCAGCGTGCCCTGGTAGATTTCGACGTTGCCGGTAATCAGCGTGAAGCCGGTCACGGCATCGAACTCGGATTGATCAGCGGTGAGTTCAACCGGCTGCTGGCGATCAGACTTCACGGCACTGGCATTGCCGGCGACGGCCATCAGGCACAGTGTCAGCAGCGCTGGCATGCACAGGGTCGGTAGGAACAGTTGGTGGAAGCTCTGCTTATTGATCAACATAGGTGGCTTGAATTTCACTTAGCAAATGATAGCGTGCAGTATCGATGTCCCCCTGCAAACCAATGCCCTGCAATAGCAATCCAGGTCTGGTGATTGTAACCAACTCCGGGCTGTGGATGGTTTTATTTTGCAGGTTGACGCGCAGATAGGTGGTTTCCAGTTGGCCGCTGCTGGCATTGTCCAGATTGTGGACCACCACATTGTCCAGGAATTCAGCCTCGTCTTGCTGACGGTACAACAACGCCCGATCAGAACTGATCTGCCAGTGCTGATCAGTGTTGCTGGAAGTCACTACCGGTGTCTGCAGCCTTGACGGCTGACCCTGGCCCTGATCGATCAGCTCTGGCGCGGCGATACGCAGTTGCTCGACGCCGTCTGCAGCGATAATGCGCAAAGTGAAGTTGCTGATGCGGTATTCCAGATTGTTGCTCGTCTGCTGTGGCACGGCCGGGTCATGTTGCAGCTGGCGCCAGAGTAGCTGCACCAAGGCCACCGCACTGATGGCGATAAAAACAATCAGCCAGCGCCGCCACATCAGCGCGATTCGTCAGGCTGCATGGACAATCCCTGGGCCTTGAGCAACAGGTCGATGACTTCGCGTACTGCGCCCCTGCCGCCCGGCAGCCGGGTCTGATGATCGGCTGCTTCAAGACAAGCTGGAACAGCATCGGCCACGGCAACCGACAAGCCTGCCAGTTGCATGGCGGGAATGTCGATGACATCATCGCCGATGTAGCACAACTGCTGTGGTTGCAGCTGGTATTTGTGCAACAACAGCTCCAGTGGTCCGCGTTTGTCCGCCAAACCAAGCAGCACATCTGCAACGCCAAGTGCCTGCATGCGTTGCTGCACGCCGGCAGATTGGCGCCCGCTCAGGGCCGCGAAATGTAGACCCAGGCGTTGCAGCTGCTTGATGCCGTAACCATCCCGGGTGTGGAATGCGACCATGGAACTGCCGTCTTGAGCGTAATACACCCGACCATCGGTCAAGGTGCCATCGATGTCCACCGCGAGCATCCGGATGGCGCCTGCTTTGTGCAGCACACTTGACGCAGCAAGCACGCTCAAACTCGCCCCATAGGCTGGCCGACTGCAGTTATCACAGCACGCCGTGCTGGAGCAGGTCGTGAATGTTCAATGCGCCGATCAGCCGACCCTGGTCAGCAACCAGCAGCGCCTGGACCTTGTGCTGCTGCAGCATGGTTGCGGCTTCCACGGCCAATGCATCCGCATCGATGGTCAATGGCTTGGGCGTCATCAATCCATCTATCACGGTGCCGGTGAGGTGCTCCAGAACTTCCAGATTGCGGCGCAGGTCGCCATCGGTAAAAATGCCGCAAATTTGCTCTTGTTGATCGATGATGGCCACCATGCCCAGGCGTTTCTGGGTCATTTCCACAATGGCGGTGCTGATCGTGGTACCGGTTCTGACCACCGGGATATCGGCGCCAGTGTGCATGATATCGCGAATGCGCAGCAACAGCCTGCGGCCCAACTGACCACCTGGATGGGCCATGGCAAAATCGTCACGTGTGAAACCACGCAACTCCAGCAGGCTGATGGCCAGTGCATCTGCTGCTGCCAGCATGGCAATGCTGCTGGCGGTGGGTGCCAGATCCAGCGGACAGGCCTCCCGCTCTACCTCAATGACCACAACATGGTCAGCATCGGTGGCGAGCAGGCTGTGGGGCTTGCCGCAGATCAATACGATGGGTATCTGCAGTCGCTTCAGTGCGGGGATCAGATTGAGCAATTCCAGGGTGCTGCCGGAGTTGGAAAACATCAGCAGCAGATCGCCACTGACCAACATGCCCAGATCACCGTGACTGGCTTCTGCAGGATGCAGGAACATTGATGGACTACCGGTTGATGACAGGGTGGCTGCTGTCTTGCGCGCCACATGCCCCGATTTGCCCATTCCGGCGGTGATGATGCGGCCGCGGCATTGGAACAGCATTTGACTGGCGGTAACCAGCTCAGCCATGGCCTGCTCGGCGATGTTGTGAATGGCCTGAGCTTCGATGTGCAGAACTTCCCGCAGGCTCTGGGCAATGCGCTTACGGTTTCCAGCTTGCTGGAGATGATCGGTCGCTGGCGGACTTGTGCTAACGGATTTGTTGCTGTTGCTGCTCATTGCAAGAAACTCTGTGCGTCAAGAAACCTGTGCCAGATCGGTCGGCGAAGTGTTGGTCGGTAACCGGACTGTCGTTATAAACATGTCTGCAGCAGACCTGCAACTGCCGTCGGACATATTAACATGGCGCGAGCAAGCCGCGGTTTGACGCTGGTTAGATCGGATTGCGGTTAGCTACCTGTAATAACGCTGCTGGCGAGAAAATAGACATAGCCGCAATAAGCCGCCAGCAGCAGCCCGCCTTGATAGCGTTTGACCACGCCGCTGCCATGGCGGCGGATGGCAAACAGCACCAGCGCTCCAGTGAGGATGAACATGGTCACGGTGTCGCGGCTGAGGATGGCCGATGACACGTTCAGCGGTGAGATAACGGCCGCGATGCCGAGCACACCGAGCAGGTTGAACATGTTCGAACCCAGCACGTTACCGATCGCCAGTTCGTGTTCTTTTTTCATTGCCGATGCCAATGCGGCAGCCAGTTCCGGCAGACTGGTGCCGATGGCCAGAATGGTCAGGCCAATGATTTCATCGCTGACCCCCATGGTCTCGGCCACGTAGCTGGCACCTTTGACCAGTACCATGGAGCTCAGCGGCAGCATGATCAAGCCGACAGCGGTCCACAGCACTGCTGTGCGCATGGGAATGTCCGTGGGTATTTCGTCCCTGAGTTCGGACATCAGCAAGTCGGTGTGGTCGGAACGCGTGCCGAGACGGATCATCCACATCAGCATCAACACCAGGCCGCCGCAGAGGATGAGGCCATCACCCAGCGACAGGCGCAAATCGCTGAGCAACAAGGTGGCCAGCAGCATGATGGCAAACAATACCGGCACTTCCCGGCGCAACGTCAATGAGTTGACCTTGAGCGGGTAGAAGATTGCGGTCAAGCCCAGCACCAGTCCGACGTTGGTAATATTCGAGCCCAGCGCGTTGCCAACCGCGAAGCCTGGGTTGCCCTGGAGAGCGGCGACCGCAGACACAACCATTTCCGGTGCCGAGGTGCCGAAGCCGATGATGACCAAGCCGATGATCATCGGTGATATGCCGAAATGCACAGCGCAGGATGAGGCTCCGGCAACCAGACGGTCAGCGGACCAGATGAGCAGCACAAAGCCGCCAAGAATCTGCAATACGGGTATCAGCATGATTCAGGATAATGGCTGAAGTAATGGCCTGGGTTCATTTTGCATACAATGGCGTGATGGTGTATCGATGATTCAGAATTGAAATAATGCGGTCAAGCAGTGGCCGCAATGCTTACAAAAACGACCCAAGCAGTTAAGATATGAGCTGGTTCAGATATTACAAGATGATCTATTGTATGGATGCCCAACAAATACAGCAAACAATTGCGCGGCAGATGCCCGACGCCAAAGTGCAGGTGTCAAGCCAGGATGGAGTGCATTTTACCGCGGCAGTCGAATCCAGTGCTTTTATCGGCCTGAGCAGAATTGCCCAGCACCGGCTGGTGCACGACACCATTGGTGCGGCTCTGGGCGGTGAAATACATGCCTTGAGTCTACGCACCAGTCTGCCGCCGGCAGCAGTTTCGGACGCAGACTGATATGGCCGTTATCCAGATCAATGGTGGCCGTGTTTTAAACGGTGAGCTGTCTGTTTCCGGCGCCAAGAATGCAGTATTGCCGATTCTGGTGGCCAGTCTGCTGACCGATCAGACCCTGCAGTTGCGCAATGTGCCACATTTGCAGGATGTCACCACCACCATGTCATTGCTGGCGCAACTGGGCGCCGAGATATCCATGGACGATGGTATGGCCATCAACATCAGTTCGGCCAATCTGAATTCCTACGCTGCGTCTTATGAACTGGTGCGCACAATGCGCGCATCCATACTGGTATTGGGTCCATTGCTGGCGCGCTGCGGTCGCGCTGAGGTGTCATTGCCAGGCGGCTGCGCCATCGGCGCACGTCCGGTGGATTTGCATTTGCGCGGTATGCAGGCGCTGGGCGCCGAGGTCGAAGTCAAGAATGGCTACATTCACGCCCGCGCCGAGCGTCTGCGCGGCGCGCACATCATCATGGATACCGTGACCGTTACCGGCACTGAGAACATCATGATGGCGGCCACGCTGGCGCAAGGTACGACGATAATAGAAAATGCCGCGCAGGAGCCGGAGGTGGTGGACCTGGCTGAATGCCTGAACGCCATGGGCGCCCAAATTTCCGGGGCCGGTACCGATACCATCACCATTGCTGGTGTGTCCGCTCTGGGCGGCGCGGTGCACACGGTGTTGCCCGATCGCATTGAAACCGGCACCTACCTGGTGGCGGCTGCGATGACCGGTGGTTTTATCAAGCTGCGCAATGCACGCGCCAATACCCTGGATGCGGTGCTGCAAAAGCTGGTGGAGACGGGTGCCGAGATCCATACTGGCGCTGACTGGATCAGTCTGGACATGCATGGGCGACGTCCTCGAGCGGTGGACATCACCACGGCGCCATTCCCGGGCTTTCCGACCGACATGCAGGCACAGTTCACGGCCCTCAATGCCATTGCCGAAGGCACTTCAGTGATCTCTGAACGGGTGTTCGAAAACCGTTTCATGCATGTACTGGAGCTGCAACGGCTGGGCGCCAACATTCAGTTGCGTGGTGGCAATGCCATCGTCAAGGGGGTGGAAAAGCTTTCCGGCGCGCCGATCATGGCCACAGATCTGCGCGCCTCGGCATCACTGGTGCTGGCTGGTCTGGTCGCCGAAGGCCAGACCCGGGTCGATCGGGTCTATCACATCGACCGTGGTTATGAAAACATCGAGGAAAAACTGTCGGCACTGGGCGCAGATATTCGTCGCGTTACCTTGCCCAGAAATGCGCCGGCCAAAGTGGCCGCAGCCTGATTGCCACTGCCTGATTGCCACTAATCGCGACCGTGCTGTTTAGCCCGCCTATTTCATGAAGGCGGACAGTTACTGGTCCTGTTTTACGGATCGACAAGGCGATAACAGTGAAACTATGTATAGTGGAGTGGAGTGGATTCGGTTTGTCCTGTTCGAATTCAGGCCAAATCTGGCGTTGCACCTCGAACGATCACCCTTAAACCATAGCTACGGGCGAGTGGGCCACGCGAGCAGTTCGGTGACACTCAGCCTTCGCACAAGCGTCGTGGACAAGACGCGCGAGCGCAGGACTGGCCGTAGTCAATTCAAGCGAGTGCAACGCAGCCCACGGCGCTTGTGCGGCGGCCCACCGGGAGCCAATGAGCCAGTGCGACTCGGCGTTGCGTTGCTTGGCAAGGGAGCGGCCATTGCCTGCGAACCGCGCCTTGATTCGCACCGGCACATTGACTCTGAGCGTTACCGAACTGCTCGCGTGGCCCACTGGCTTCTGCGGGCGATCGTCCAAGCTGCTTAGCCAGCTTCGCCCTGCTCCTCGAACCCTTCA
>JAJFKZ010000131.1 GCA_021772955.1 Gammaproteobacteria bacterium
GGCTGAAAAAGAGATCATGGGCTGGGTCGAGCGAGTGGAAATTGCCGGCAGTGAGCTGGCCATGAAAGCCAAGCTCGATAGCGGCGCCAAGACATCCTCGCTGGATGCGTCGGATATTGAGATATACCGTGTCGAGGGCAAGCGTTGGGTCAGGTTTACCATCACCGATGAAGACTCTCAACAATCTTCGACGTTGGAGCGACCGCTGCAGCGTTATGTTCGTATTATTCGCCACAGTGGTGAACATCAACGTCGCCCGGTGGTGGAGATGGAAGTCTGTCTGGGGCATCACAAGAGCGCGATCGAGTTCAGCCTGATTGATCGCAGCAATTTCATTTATCCGGTGTTATTGGGCCGGTCGGCGTTGGCAGGACAGTTTCTGCTTGATGTTGAAGAGACGTTTTTGTCTGACCCGGAATGTGAAGCCGGGTCAGGCTCCAAAGACGCTGACTGACAATGGTTTTGCGGCACTGGTTGTGGTTGGCGTTGACGCTGATTGCAGGCGGCATTGCCTTGATCGTTTGGCGCGTCGAGGTTTATGGTTACCCGTTGCAACCGGATGCCGAAGATGCGACCTGGTCGGTACAGGCGCGTATGCGCATCGACCCGGGTGAGGGGCCGGTCAAAGTTAGCTTGAAACTACCGCACAGAACGCCCGGATTGGCGCGTCTGCGGGAAGACTTTATATCGCGTGGCTTTGGGCTGGATGTACAGGACAAGCCACAAAGCCGCACCGCGACCTGGAGCATACGTCGCAGTTCGAACCAGAGCACGCTGTACTATCGTGCGCAGTTTTATCAGGATAAGGGTGCGGAGGAATTTGCGCCGCGTCCTGCGTATCCCGAAGTGCCTGCGCTGGAAGAGCCCTTTGCCACCGCCATGCGTACAGTAACTGCCCGTGCGCGGGAAAAGTCAGCTGACATTGCCTCATTCGCCACGGAAATCATCGCCGAGATCAATTCTGCTTCGCCAGCGGACGAAGTCAGCCTGTTTCTGCACTCACCAGAATACGCGGGCGGAAAAATCGACATTGCGCAAACGTTGCTGGCCGCAGCGCGCATACCTTCTGTGCAGATCAACGGACTGATGCTGGTCGAAAGCGATCGATTGGCCGGGTTGACGCCCTGGTTGGCGATACACAACGAGCAGCGCTGGCTGTTCTTCGATCCGGTCACCGGGGATGAAGGCTTGCCGGACAATCTGCTGATCTGGTGGCTGGGCGATGAACCGGCGGTAGAACTCAGCGGCGCCGAGTTGAAAAGCCTGCAATGGTCGGTGCGTCGCAATGAGGTTACCAGTCTGGAGTTGGCCGAGCGGCGTGCTGATGAACATCATTTCGGCCTGTCTGCCATTTCACTATCAAGACTGCCAGTGCAGGTGCAATCGGTCTATGCCACATTGCTGCTGGTGCCAATTGGGGCGCTGATACTGGTGTTGTTGCGCAATTTCATTGGCATACGTGCTTTCGGTACGTTCATGCCGGTGCTGATCGCGCTGGCCTTTCGCGAGACCGGGCTGGTGTCCGGGCTGGTGCTGTTTTCGCTGGTAATCGCCACCGGCCTGGTGCTGCGCATGTATCTGGAGCGACTGCGGTTGTTGCTGGTCCCCAGGCTGGCAGCGATGGTCACCATCGTGGTGTTGCTTATGTTGATCATCAGTCTGTTAAGTTCGCAGCTGCAGTGGGAAGTGGGTTTGTCGATCGGTCTGTTCCCGATGGTCATTATGGCCATGGTCATTGAGCGCATGACCATCATCTGGGAGGAGCGCGGTCCCGGTGACGCCATGATCGAAACCGCCGGTTCAGCGGTGATTGCAGTACTGGCGTATCTGGTCATGGGGTTGGAGTTGATCCGCCATGTGGTGTTCGTGTTCCCGGAATCGCTGCTTATCGTGCTGGGTTTGATGATTGCCTGCGGTCGCTATTCCGGCTATCGTCTGAGCGAATTGATTCGCTTTCGTGAACTGGTTGGCAAGTGAATCCCATCAGCCGCTACAGGGCGTTGCATAAAGCCGGTGTGCTGGGGCTGAACGGCCGCAACAGTAACTACATCATGGCGCGCAATCAACGCCGCTTGTACCCGTTCGTCGATGACAAGATCAAATGCAAGCAGTTGCTGCAGCAACACGCCATTGCGGTACCGGCATTGCTGGACAGCATTCGCGGACAATATGAAGCTGGTCATCTGGCTGAGCGCTTGAAAAAGCTGGAGCAATTTGTCATCAAGCCGGCTTCCGGCAGCGGTGGTGATGGCATTATCGTGGTGGTCGCCAAGCGCAACAATCGCTGGATCAGTGCCGGTGGTTCAGCGTATTCTCTCGACGATATTCAGTTTCATGTCTCGGGCATCCTCAACGGCATGTATTCACTGGGTGGACAGCCCGATGCCGCCATGATTGAAACCCTGATCCGACCCGCTGAGATACTCAAGCCCATCGCGCCTTTCGGGGTGCCCGACATTCGCGTCATTGTCTATCGCGGTTTTCCGGTCATGGCCATGATGCGCGTGCCTACGCGCATATCCGGTGGCTGTGCCAATTTGCATCAAGGCGCGATTGGTGTTGGTATCAACATGGGCACCGGTATTACCCAAGCCGCCGTCATGCAAAGTCAGGTGGTGGATTTGCACCCGGATACCGGTGCGACCGTGAACAATTTTCAGATTCCGGACTGGCAGTTGCTACTGAAGTTGGCGGCCCGCTGTCAGCAGGCCATACCATTGGGTTACCTGGGGGTGGATATCGTGCTTGATGAACAGTTCGGGCCGCAGGTGCTGGAGCTGAATGCCCGCCCCGGTCTGGCCATTCAGATCGCCAACCAGTGCGGCCTGAAGAAGCGCCTGGATCTGATCGACGCGCTGGATCAACCAGAACAACTGGACCTTGATCAGCGTCTGCATTTGCTGGAGCAGATCAGTTTCTAGTATTGGCTTAGGCTGAACCGGCTGCTGGTATGGCGCGCGGTCAGAATTGCTCGACTTCTGCGCCCGAGCCGAGTTCGCCTTCCAGTACTACTTCGTCAGCTACCGGCTCAATGTATTCAAAGACCTTGATCACCTGCTTGACACCACTGACCGTGCTCGCCTGCTGTGCCGCCGCTTCACCTTCGGCCATGGTGACCATGCCTTGCAGGTAGACCCGGCCGCTGGCCGTGGTGACATTGACACGGGTCGGATCAAAGCCCTTGAGATCAACACCGAACAGTGCCGTCTTGACGCGTGTGGTCAACCAGCTGTCACTGGCGCGTGTACCCACGCCGGCGATGGTGTCGGTGACCACCAACTCATTGACTACTTGTTTGACATCCTCAATACGGCTGGCGATTTCGCCGGCAAAGTCCTTTTTTTCCTGGGTATCGATTTCGCCGGCCAACAGCACCATGCCGTTGACACTGACGACCTTGATGCGGTCGCTGCGCTTGATCTCGGGCTTGCTGTAGAGTGCATCGGTGACTGAATACTCGATGTTCTCGTCGTTGATTACCGTGCCGAAACTTCGGCGATCATGTGCTGCTGAACCGGCTGTGGCAGCGCCACCCACTGCGGCCACCACGCAGCCGCCAAGCTGACTGATGGCGATCAGGCTGACAATCATGATCAGGATTTTGTGCTTGTTCATTCAACTCTCCATAATGGCATTTTGGATCCACTGCACTGATTCCAGTAGCAGCTGGCCGTCGATGCTGATGACATCAAAACGGCAGGGGCGGTTCATCCATTTCGGATGCTTGGCAATGTAATGCTCTGCAGTTCGCCACAGGCGTTGCTGCTTGTAATGATCAATGCTGTCAAAGCCGTGTCCATGCGCGCTGTCGCGGCGATAGCGCACTTCCACAAAAACCAGCGCCTCGGCATCGCGCATGATCAGATCAATTTCGCCATGTCGGCAATGATAATTGCTGGTGACCATGCGCAGGCCGTGCTGCTGCAGGTAAGTCACAGCCAATTGCTCCGCCTGCCGACCATGCAATTGCTTGCTGGTTGGTTTGCGTAGACGGATCATGTTGTCGTTGCGTGATGCTGATCACTGCGCCAGCAGTCGAGCCACGCCATTGCGATATTGCGCATGCTGCAGCTCGCGCTGTACAACGCCTTGTGCGTCGATATACAAAGCGCCACTGGCAGCGAGCAGGCGCAGTGAGGTGTCGCCTTGCAGCATGTCCAGGTAGGCGCTCAGCAACAGGCTATCACGACCCAGGCCATACAGCCGGGCGAGGATTTCGTTACTGGTTTCTGGAAACCATTGTCTGACCTGAGCAAGTGCCGGTTCGGGTTGTGCAGCCAGCAGCCAGGCCGGCAGAATGATGTGCACATTTTCCAGATCACGATCATAATTGCTGCCCTGGTTGGCCGCATAGCTGCGTCCGGTGGTGTAGACCGGAAGATAATCGGCATCAATAAACTTCAGTTGCGGCACCAGTAATCGTGCCTGGCGCTGATCCGCTGCCACGAACACAGCATCGATATTGGCATCGGCGCGCGCACGAAAACCCAGTTCCGTACCCAGCCGATCCTGCAGGCGTTGATGGCGGCGCTGACTGTGTGCCAGACCCAGAATCGAACTTAGCAGGCTGGTGTATTCCACCGCAGCGGGATCATACACCGCCTGATTCACGAGCTTGCCACCAGCTTGCTCCAGAGTGCTGGAAAAGGATTGCAGCAGGCGTTGTCCCATGGCGTCATCCGAACCCAGAGCAACAACGTTGCGCAGCCCTCGATCCAGCATGATGCGGGCCGCACTGCGGGCCGAGTCTTCTGGCGGCAGCGCAAAGTAGTAACTTTTGGCGAACAGCGGCTGCAACTCGTCGGGTTCAGCAACAACCAGGTCAGAAACAGCGCGTGTTTGCTGCTGCAGGTCAGGGTCAACAGCAGCATCTGGCAGCGGATTCACAGCAGCCAGATTCAGCGCCAGCATCGGCACGGTACGATCCGGCAGGTCGCGCAGGGTTGTGACAGCCAGTTCATCCAAAGGCCCCAGTATAAGATCGCTGCCCAGATCCAGCGCCTGGTAGTAAGCCCCGGTCATGCCCTGGGTGGCGTCGATGAAATGCAGTTGTGGCCGCTGGGATGCAGGGAGCCTGGCCCAGGCACTGAGCAGTCCTTTGCGAATGGCGTCTGCGGCGGACTGCAGATTGCCGCTTTCCGGCAGAATCACTGCAATGCGTTGCGGATAGTGCAGCGCTTGCACATACAAGTCCACAAAGGCCTGTTGCTCATCGGTAAGCGATGAGACTGTGGTCACCGGTTGCTGCAATTTAAAATGTTGGGCTATGCTGCGCTGACGACCCTGCCGGGCTGCATCCAGCCACTGTTGTTGCCGCTTCGTGGCACTGACTTGCAGCGCGTCGAGCTGCGCAAACGTCGCTGCCGCCAGCTTGCTGAAGGCCGCCTCACGCAGCAGTGCATCGCTGGCGTCATGCTGTAATAACACCAGCGCCAGTTGTCCGTCAGAATCAATGTTCTGATTGGCAACTTCCTGCACCGCCCGCCAGCGTGCTTGAAAAACCGTGGCCAGATCATGGTCTCGGCTGGCCAATGCTGCGGCGGCTTGCTGCAGAGGCTGATAATTAATCAAGGCAATGGCATTTTCTGCCTGCAACAAGTCAGCCAGCGCCAGTTCGGCTTGATTCAGATCGCTGCGCTCGAGCAGTGCCAACAGACTGGCACTGGCGCGGTATTGATCCGCCAGATACAGGCTGTCTGCCTGCCGCAACTGCCAGCGTGAACTGTGCTCGACATCGGCACCAGCCAATTGCGCGTAGGCATTGGCGGCAGCGTCATAATCACCTGCCTGATAATGGCTTCTGGCCTGCTGCAACTGGGCCTGTTCGGCCGCGGAGATGGCCGTTACAGGTGCTTGTACCACCGGGCTGGACTGGCAGGCTTGCAGCAGCAGTAATAGCGTGCCGAGGAGACCGCAACGCAGGCGCTTGCAGCTAATCGATAACATGTAGTTGGTCATGGCGCTATGATAGCGCAATCATGTATATAAATAGTAAGCTGAAGTATCCACAAACGGCCGGTTTGCTGCGCACTCGGTCACTATGATGTCAGCCACCAGCACTGCGCCTGACCAGCGCAAAACCAGCCTCTGGGTTGTGGCTACGCCGATCGGCAACCTCGGCGATATGAGCACTCGCGCCACGCAAACATTGCAGGCAGTGGATCTGATCCTGTGTGAGGACACCCGGCACAGCCGCAAGCTCTGTCAGGCCAGCGCCATCAGTACGCCGCTGAAATCACTGCACGAGCACAACGAGGCGCAGCTCATTGCAGAGCTGTTGCAGCGCCTGCAGCAAGGTGAGCAGATGGCATTGATCAGCGATGCCGGCACTCCGCTGATTTCCGACCCCGGTTACCGGCTGGTCAAAGCCTGTCATGAAGCGCGCCTGACAGTGGCTGCGGTGCCCGGTCCTTGTGCGGCCATCGCGGCCTTGTCGGTGGCCGGACTGCCCAGTGACCGATTCAGTTTTCAAGGCTTTCTGCCAGCCAAAAGCGCTGCCAGAAAAAAGCGTTTGCAAGGCTTGGTGCATGAACCGGCAACCATGATTTTCTATGAATCACCGCAGCGTCTGCAAGCGAGTGTGCGTGACATGCTTGAGGTGTTCGGCGATCTGCGTCTGGCCTGTCAGTGCCGAGAGCTGACCAAGGCGTTTGAAACCAGCAATCTCGGCACGCTGGCGGAACTCGAAGCACTGCTGGCGGCCGATCCGGATCAGAGCCGTGGCGAGCAGGTTTTGCTGGTGGCTGGCCAGCCAGCAGCGGACCGGGAACCCGGCATCACGCCTGCGGTCATTGCCCTGCATGCCGAGCTGTGTCAGCACCTGCCACCGCGTCTGGCGGCTGGTCTGTTGTCGCAACATCTGGGGGTCAGTAGAAATGCACTGTATGCGCTGCGACTAGCAGCCGGTCGGACTTGACCGATCGTAGCGAGGGAAAGACGGTTGGCGTCAGATTATTCGGTCTTTTGAGGCGAATAATGCGCCTATTTAACGATAAAGAGCGGGAAATCTGGCCCAATCCGGCTTTTCCGCAGTAGATCAGCGGTAAGTCCGACAGGCTGCTAGATCCAACGACATGATACTGATGCTTGCCGTGCATCGCCGCTGGCTGATTGCGACGCAGCACTGCTGATCAGTGCCAAGCGCATGGCCGTGGGTTGAGAGTCGGCCCACGGCGATAAGGCGCTGATGTGGCGATCGTTGCAGATGTAACGCCAGATTTGGCCTGACTACGACCAGGACCAATCGTAGCCACCCCACTGTGCATGTTATCACTTCTATCTGCTTGGTTATCAAAGATAAATGTCATCAACTGCCTGCCTTTGTGAACTGTGCGACTTAAGTGTTGTGGAAGTGTGGTCTTTGACTTGATTCACGGTTACAATGTCATTCCAGCCGCGAGACGATGGTCTGCTCGTCCCGCAGACCTGAAAAACACCCGGCTTTCAACATCATCCGGTACGGATTTGCAATAGACCACCAGCCCGGCTGTGCTACAGTCTGGCGTATGAACGGGCGCGCTATGATCAAGCACAACAACGCAATATTGGTATTGGCTGACGGCACCATGATGCCGGGCCGCTCTATTGGCGTGGCCGGCCTGGCAGTTGGAGAAGTGGTCTTTAACACCGCCATGAGCGGTTACCAGGAGATTCTTACCGATCCGTCTTATGTCGGGCAGTTGGTGACCCTGACTGCGGCGCATGTCGGCAATGTTGGCGTCAACGCGCAGGACATGGAGTCGGCCAAAGCGCAGGCCGGCGGGCTGATCGTGCGCGACTGTCCACGGCAGTGGCATAACTGGCGCGGCCGCTACAGTTTGCCGCAGTTCCTGCGCGATGAAAACGTGGTGGCGATCAGCAACGTTGATACCCGCGCGCTGACCCGACGCCTGCGTGATGATGGGGCCATGGGGGGCTGTATTCTGGCTTTGGCCGATGATCATCAGGCCAGCATCACCGCCGAGCATGAACAACAGGCACTGCAGGCAGCACGCGATTGCCCGGCCATGTTGGGTCAGGATCTGGCGCCGCAGGTCAGCTGTCACAGCGCTTACGAGTGGCGTGAAGGCAGCATCAACTGGTTGCATTCGCAGGACCCGGCAACGCGCACGGGCACGCGATTTAGGGTCGTGGTTTTGGACTACGGCGTCAAATACAATATTCTGCGACTGTTGCACGATCATGGTTGCGAGCTGACCGTGTTACCCGCCAACACCAGCGCCGATGCGGTGCTGGCCCTGCATCCTGACGGTGTGTTCCTGGCCAATGGGCCGGGCGACCCCAGCGCATGCGATCACGCCATTACCACCGTTCGCCGCTTGCTGGAACAGGGGCTGCCGATGTTCGGCATTTGCATGGGACATCAATTGCTGGCACTGGCCATGGGTGCGCGGACGCTGAAAATGAAATTCGGCCATCATGGCGCCAACCATCCGGTGCAGGATCTGGCCACCGGTCAAGTATTGATCAGCAGCCAGAACCATGGCTTCGCGGTGGATGAATCCAGTTTGCCCGACAGTTTGCAGGCCACCCATCGCTCGCTGTTTGACGGCAGTTTGCAGGGTATCGCCCATCGCGAGCTGCCGGTGTTCGGGTTTCAGGGGCACCCGGAAGCCAGTCCCGGGCCACACGATATGAATGGCCTGTTTCAGCGTTTCGTGCGCTCGATGGAGCAGCACAATGCCTAAACGTACAGACCTTGACAGCATCTTGATCATTGGCGCCGGCCCGATCGTCATCGGTCAGGCCTGCGAGTTTGATTACTCTGGCGCCCAGGCCTGCAAGGCCTTGCGCGAAGAAGGCTATCGCGTGATTTTGGTGAATTCCAATCCAGCCACCATCATGACCGACCCGGACATGGCTGATGCCGTGTACATTGAACCGGTGCGCTGGCAAACCGTGGCCGAGATCATCAAGCGCGAGCGGCCTCAGGCACTGCTGCCAACCATGGGCGGTCAGACGGCGCTGAATTGCGCACTGGATCTGGTCGAGCATGGGGTGCTGGAACAGTATCAGGTTGAGCTGATCGGGGCGCAGCCCGACGCCATTCGTACTGCGGAAGACCGTTCGCTGTTTCGTGATGCGATGCTGGACATCGGTCTGGACGTACCGCGTGCACACATTGTCAGCACCATGGAAGAGGCGCGCGCCAAGCAGGTTAGTATCGGTTTTCCGGTGATTATCCGGCCGGCCTACACGCTGGGCGGTAGTGGCGGTGGCGTGGCCTACAATCAGGATGAATTTGAGCACATCACCAGGCATGGCCTGGAGATGTCGCCCATTTCGCAGGTGTTGCTGGACGAGTCGTTGCTCGGCTGGAAAGAGTTTGAAATGGAAGTGGTGCGCGACAGTGCCGACAACTGCATCATCATCTGTTCGATAGAAAACGTCGATGCCATGGGCATCCACACCGGCGACTCGATCACCGTGGCGCCAGCGCAAACACTGACTGACAAAGAATATCAGCTCATGCGCGATGCCAGTATTGCGGTGCTGCGTCGCATCGGCGTGGAAACCGGCGGCTCCAACGTACAGTTTGCGGTGAATCCGGAAGACGGTCGCATGGTGGTGATTGAAATGAACCCACGTGTGTCCAGATCCTCGGCGCTGGCCTCCAAGGCCACTGGCTTTCCGATCGCCAAGGTGGCGGCCAAGCTGGCGGTGGGTTACACGCTGGACGAGTTACGCAATGAAATCACCGGCGGTCTGACGCCCAGCTCATTCGAGCCGGCCATTGATTATGTGGTCACCAAGATTCCGCGCTTTGCGTTCGAAAAGTTTCCGGCGGCCGATGCCGTACTCACCACGCAAATGAAATCGGTGGGCGAAGCCATGGCCATCGGTCGCACCTTCAAGGAATCCCTGCAGAAAGCCCTGTGCAGCATGGAGACAGACCTCGACGGACTCAATCCGATCATGGACCTGCAGCAATTGCGCAGTGATGAGGCGTTGCTGGCGAAACTGAAACTGGAACTCAAGGAAGCTGGCTGCGAACGTCTGCGCTATGTCGCCGATGCCTTTCGGGTCGGACTGACATGCAACGAGATCCAGTCTCTGACCGGCATCGACCCATGGTTTTTGTATCAAGTGCAGGAACTGGTCACTGACGAAGCGGCGGTGCAGGCGCTGCAGCTGGATGAGCTGACCGCCGCGCACTGGCGCTACCTGAAACGCAATGGCTTTAGTGATGCCAGGCTGGCCAGCTTGCTGCAAACTACCGCCCAGCAGGTTCGAGCCCAGCGTCTGCAGCACCGGGTACAGCCTGTGTACTTGCGTGTGGATACCTGCGCCGCCGAGTTTCCATCCGATACCGCCTACCTGTATTCCAGCTACGAGACCGAATGCGAGGCACGCCCCAGCGATCGCCGCAAGATCATGATTCTCGGCGGCGGCCCAAACCGCATTGGCCAGGGCATCGAATTTGATTATTGTTGCGTGCATGCTGCCTATGCGCTGCGTGAAGCCGGCTTCGAGACCATTATGGTCAACTGCAATCCGGAAACCGTGTCGACCGACTTTGACACCTCTGATCGCCTGTATTTCGAGCCATTGACACTGGAACGGGTGCTGGACATCCATGCGCTGGAACAGCCGGCCGGCATGATCGTGCAATTCGGCGGACAAACACCGCTGAAGCTGGCGCGCGAGCTGGAAGCGGCCGGTGTCAACATCATCGGCACATCACCGGATGCCATTGACCTGGCCGAAGATCGCGAGCGCTTTCAGCAGTTGCTGCAGCAGTTGAAATTACGGCAGCCACCCAATCGCACCGCCCGCAATGAAACCGAGGCATTGCGCCTGGCCGATGAAATCGGCTATCCGCTGGTGGTGCGGCCATCCTATGTGCTGGGTGGACGGGCCATGGACATCGTCAACAGCAGCAGTGAACTGCAGCGCTACATCCGCAATGCGGTGCAGGTGTCAAACCATTCACCGGTACTGCTGGATCGCTTCCTGGATCATGCCATCGAAGTGGACGTGGACGCCATTTGTGACGGCGATGACGTGCTGATCGGCGGCATCATGGAGCATATCGAACAGGCCGGGGTACATTCCGGTGACTCGTCTTGTTGTCTGCCGCCCTGGTCACTCAGTCGCGAGTTGCAGGATCGCCTGCGTGAACAGACCCGACAGCTGGGGCGCGGTATTGGCGTTGTCGGTCTGATGAATGTGCAGTTTGCCATTCGCGGTGACGATATCTTTGTGCTGGAAGTGAACCCGCGTGCAGCCCGCACGGTACCCTTTGTGTCCAAGGTGATTGGCGTGCCGCTGGCCAAGATTGCCGCGTTGTGCATGGTCGGTAAAACGCTGGCTGAGCAGGGCCTGACCGAGGAACTGGTGCCGCAGTTCGTGGCCATCAAGGAGCCGGTGTTTCCATTTATCCGCTTTCTTGGTGTGGATCCGATCCTCGGGCCGGAAATGCGTTCTACCGGCGAGGTGATGGGTACCGGTGACAGTTTCGGCGAGGCCAGTTATCGAGCCCATGCCGGTGCCGGTACCAAACTGCCGCAAATCGGTCGCGCCTTTTTGAGCGTGCGTGATGCCGACAAGCAGAAACTGTTGCCAATTGCCGAGCAATTGCTGCGCCGCGGCTTCACGCTGGTGGCGACCAAAGGCACAGCGGCGCACTTACAGGCCAACGGGCTGGAGTGTGAGCCCGTCAACAAGGTCATTGAGGGTCGCCCACACATTGTCGACATGATCATCAACGACCAGATCAAGTTCATCGTCAATACCACCGAGGGGCGTCAGGCGATAGCCGATTCGTACTCCATTCGCCGCGAGGCACTGCAGCATCGAGTCAACTATTCCACTACGCTGGCCGGTGCCAGTGCCACGCTCAAGGCACTGGACTATGACGGCACAGAACAGGTACGCTGTTTGCAGGAACTGCACCAGCAGCTTATCGTCATCAAAAACGAACAGGAGTAAATCATGGATCAACGTCCGCCGTTGACTCAGGCCGGCGCCGACAGGCTGCGTGCTGAAGTGGAAAAATTGAAGAAACAGGATCGTCCTCAGGTGATTGCCGCGATTGCCGAAGCGCGCGCGCATGGTGATCTTAAAGAAAATGCCGAATACCATGCCGCACGTGAGCAACAGGGTTTCATCGAGGCACGTATCAAGGAGCTGGAAACCGTGCTCAGCAATGCTCGTGTGATCGATACCAGCAAGCTGAACGTTGGCGACAAGGTGGTGTTTGGGGCCAGGGTGACGCTGGTCGATGTGGACAGCGGTGACGAGCTTGCTTACACGATTGTTGGTGATCTGGAAGCTGACATCAAGAACAACCATATTTCCATCAGTTCACCGGTGGCGCGCGCACTGATTGGCAAACAGCCTGGTGACGAGGTCACGGTGAAGGCGCCGGGCGGCGAAAAAAACTTCGAGATTGTGGCTGTTGCCTACGATTAGTACCCGGCATATCCATCTGCTCATACCAGAGCTGTCAGACCTGCTCAGCGCTGAGGCTGCACAGAGCTTGCCGCGGGCCATTGACGAGTACACCCTGACCAGGATTGAACCGACCGCGGCGAGCAGTCGCCTGAGCGCGTGTTTTCGGGATCAGGCACCCCTGGCAGCCTGGGCCTGGCAGTACGATGGTAGACTTGGGCTGGCCGAGCAGCGTGCGGCTCGCAGCCCATCTGCACAAGCACCAGCAGCGTACATCACACGTGCTGATCCGGTCTGCATGCAGGCTGACATGACCCGGGTGCACCTGCTGCAGGTGCAGGATTTTGACTTGCAGCCAGCACAGGCGGATCAGTTGCTGGACAGTCTGCAGCCCTTGTTCGCCGAGCATGCCATGCAACTGCGGCGTGGTGCCGATGCACATGCCTGTGAGCGCTGGTATGTACACAGTGCAATAGCCCCACCAGCAGCCTTTCCTCCGCCCGCATCAGCGCTGGGTCAGCCGCTGGTAGACGTGCTGGCAAACGCCGCGGCCAGTCAGGCATTCTGGCTACGCCTGCAAAGCGAAGCGCAGATGATTCTGCATCAGCATGAGCTCAATCGCCGGCGCGCTGATATCGGCCAGTCGGAATTGAACTCGCTGTGGTTCTGGGGCACGGGGCAACTGCCGCCGGCGCCGACCGCAGCGGCATGGGATACGGCCCTGGTGCAGTCTGCAGAACTGGCCGGCTGGTGTCGCTGGGCTGGCATTGCAACGGTCGAATTTGCGCCGCGTGGCGACACTGATATGCAAGTTGCAGGAGCGGCCAGGCAGTTGCTGGAGTGGCGTATCGATCGGCGCCGCAGCCAGCCCGACAATTGGGCGGCATTGAGCAGCCTGCTCACCAGACTGAGGCGCGACAACCCCGATGCCTTGATCACATTGCAAAGCACGGCAGATCGCTGCGTGCAACTGCAATCACGCTCTAGTTGGTCGCGACTGCTGCAAGCGCTGTCACCGAGATCAGCCAAGTCCATTCCCCGGCATGGCGGGCCCAGGATCTGGCAACAGCTGGTATGGTTATGCGGCAGCGATGGTGTTTGCCGGTGAGGATCGTGCCATGAACGATCGTTCCAGGCCTGCCGGACTCAATTAATACTGTTCGTACAGGCACGTAAAAACATGAAAATCCAGCAGCGAAAACTTCCTGACAGCGACAATTTACCGGCTGATTTGCATCCGGTGCTGCGGCGTGTGCTGCTTGGTCGCGGGCTCAACGATGCAGCGCAGCTTGATCATGGCCTGAGCAATCTCCTGC
>JAJFKZ010000132.1 GCA_021772955.1 Gammaproteobacteria bacterium
AGCGTACCTGATAGCCGCTATCGCTGACATAGGTGACATCATGAAAGATCTCGCCATCGATAAGATAGCCGGAAAAACGCATGCGATAGTAGTTCAGCAATGCGCGCGGATACTGCACCGGGCCGGTGCGGTCAGTGTCTGGGTTTTCCAGTCGATACATGACCCGAAAAAACACAGGCACCGGACTGATCAACTCGGACTCATTGGGCGCCAGCAGTGCCAGATCGGAACTGTTAAGTAGATAATTGCGGTCATCCCAGGGTGCAAAACCCTGCAGCGATGGATAGTCCACCGCCGCATCCGTGCCGCGCGACTGATCAACTGTCTGGGCGTGGCCGACAGCGCTGATGCATACTATCTGGAGGGAGAGCAAGCTTGCCTTGAGGAATGTCATTATTTTTATCTCAGACTTGGCAGTAGTGATTATGGCATGAATATGATCTAATATCATTCGTATTGGTTTTATTGAAAAACGTGAATATGCAGTTACCGATCATCACCATTCGATGCGGGGGGTTGGCGTATTGTTATGTGAGGCGGTCTTATACGAGGCTGTTGTTGTGCATGACCGGGCTGTTGTTGCCCTTGATGCTGCAAGCCCAACCGGGCCAAAACCTGACTGACCTGAACCAGGAGAGTATTGTCATGCCACAGGCCGAACTGTTACAACGTGCAGAAACCGAGATCGTACAGTTGCACCAGTTTTTCCAGGGCTGGTATCGAGGCCTGCTCAAGGAATCGGGCTTTGCGCGTTTTGAACAAGCCATGCACGAAGATTTTCATATCATCATGCCCAATAGCAATTTGCTGCGTCGCGCAGCCATCATCGATGCAGTGCGTCAGCAGCATGGCTCGGATCCGGAATCAACCCTGGAGATACGTAATGTTCGGCTGGCAAGCATCTTTGAGAATACGGCAGTGTTCATGTATGAGGAATGGCAGGGCAGTGGGACGCAGGAACCGTTGGGTCGCCTGAGCACTGTGCTGTTCGTGCTGGATGATTCTGCGCCAAACGGGCTGATATGGTTGCACGTCCATGAAACCTGGCTGCCGGAGGGCTAGTGGTCCTTCAATCTGATAATGACGGATACAGTTGGTCGGTCAGCGTTCAGGGCCAGGCGCGGCGCGCAGTGAATGGCCTGAGTCCTTTACCAGCGTCGCAACGCCGCCATGGGCGCTGACCGGCCAACCCCGCGGGCGCTGCTGTGGTGTCGCGCTGCGGTGTTACCGTGCTGGCCAAGGGCGACGGCCATTACCTGCGCACGGCGCCTTGCAGCACAACACCACAGGAGCGCTGAACCCGTCATTATCAGATTGAAGAACCACTAGGGCCGCTGTGCATAAGCCGTGAGTCCGGCAGCTTCCACGCCCTGCTCAAACACGATGTCAACGGCGATAGACTGAGTTGCCAGCCGCTGCAGATCCTGCTCCAGATCGGCAGGAATGTTGCCCTGATCCTTCAGTAAGGAAACCGCTGTGGCATAGTCGCCATCACCCTGGATGGTCAGGATCAGGCGGCTGAGCGCTTCACTGGCGGCAGCAAAGCGCTGTGGATCGATGCGATAAAAGCCGGTGTCTGCATCACGACTGAATGCACCTTGTTCGCGAAAGAAATTGAAACGCACAAGATTGGCCTGGCCGTGGGCGCTGGAACTGCCGAAGCGTACCGAGCGGAAGATGCTGGCCAGAAACGTGACATAGTTGTCCAGCAGCTCGCCCTCGGTGATTTCGTCGCGTTCGCGCAGTTGCTCGATCATGAACAGGCCGAGCACATCGGCCTTGCCTTCTTCCAGCCACGAAGCATGCTCGCGCAGCGCTTCACGCACACTGCCGCGTTCGTTGATGGTGTTCTTGATGCCCAGGCCATGGGCCACCTCGTGAAACATGGTGTTGGCAAAAAAGGCCTCGAAGTTGACGTGCGTGCGCTGTTCTGGTGTGATCAGCTGGGTGGCGATCGGCATCAGGATCTGATCGAACTTGGCGCGCATGGCGTTCTTCAATTGCAGGCGGCGTGTGCCTTTTTGCAACTGCACACGTTCATCGTTGGGTAGATTGATGGCGATGGTCTTGGAGCCGGCATTGCTGTGACCGGCGTAATAGATCACGTCGTAGGCACCCAGGTCAGCGTCGCTGCCGGGTGTTTCCTGTTTGTAGGCAGCAGCAATCGGCAGGTCGCGCTGCAGTTCCGGGAGATAATCGGCAAAGCGCGCCAGACGCTCGCTCCAGGCCAGATCCTTGATCAGCACATAGGCCTCATAGGCGGCGCGATAGCCAAACAGCTGATCTTCGTAGGTTTCGATGGGGCCGTACACCAACTCCACCGGATTATCCTTCATCTCCATCCAGGCCATGTCGCTGGCCAGGAATTCGTTGCTCAGCAAGGCATCTGCACGCAAGCGCAGATAATTGGCAAAAGCGCTGTTGTCGGCAAGCTCGGCGGCGTCCCGCAGCATGGCTGCAGCTTGCTGCAGTGGTTCGCTCCAGGCCTCGCCGTAGGGCAGCAGACTCAACTCACCTTCGTCATTGCGCCGCACCAGTGAGTACAAACCGGTCTTGTCGGCTTGCTGCCAGGACTGAAACTCTTCCTGACTCATGTCGGCAGGGTAAAACTGCGCCCCCAATGGTTTGGCTGCAACACCTTTGATGAACGGCTGGTCACCGGCCAGACGATCCCAGGGGCCATAGTTGAGTTGTGCAAATTGTCGCAGCTTGTCGTTCTCCAGGCTTTGCAGCAGTGGTTCCGGTGCACCGTAGGCCTGCTCCCAGAACAGCTGATCCATGATCTTGCTGGCTTCGATCAGCTTGACCAGCATCTGTTTCTGGCGGTCGCTCAAGTGCCCCATGTCGGCAGTCAGCTTGAACGGCGCATAGATGTCCAGGCGTGACGGATCAAACTCAGCTGCCATCTGCGCTGGCCTGGCCGACTCAGCTCCGGCTTGCGCAGCTGACCCGGTTGCTGATTGAGCGTCGTCGTTTTGGGCTGCTGCTGTAGTGGAGGAATCCGGGTCGCTGGATTGACAGCCGCTGAATAACACCAACAGCGACAATGCGGCGGCCAGACGCGTAACATTTTGAAGGCTGAACATAATGACTACCGTGGATTGTGATCAAGCTACATTCTAACGCATGGACGGTGGACTTGAGTCTGGTTTTCGAACGGGCTGACCCAATATTGCCGGCAGGTTACAATAGTCAATTTTGGTGGATCATCATGCCGATTTACGAATACCAATGCAGCGCTTGCGGCCAGAAGCTGGAAAAATTGCAAAAATTCAGCGACCCGCTGTTGGTGGACTGTCCTGCCTGTGCCAAGCCGGCATTGCGGAAAATGGTCACCGCCGCAGGCTTCAGGCTGAAAGGCTCAGGCTGGTACGAAACCGATTTCAAGACCGATGGCAAGCGCAATCTGGCGGGTGATCAAGAGTCGGGCAGCAAGGTCTCAGCCAATGCCGGGACAAATGACAAGCCAGCGAGCAAGCCTGCTGATAAGTCAACTGACAAGCCTGCTGACAGCGGTAAAGGCAAACCAGCAGTGGCTGCTGAAACCGGCAGCAAATCCAAGCACAAGGCTGACCCTCAGCCTGCAACCTGACGGACTTATTTTATGCGTTCTCATTTTTGCGGACTGCTCGATGAGCAGCATGCCGGTACTGATGTTGCTCTGTGTGGCTGGGTGCAACGCAGACGCGATCTGGGCGGACTGATCTTCATCGGTCTGCGCGATCATCACGGAGTGATCCAGGCAGTCATCGAACCGGACAATGCCGAGGCATTTGCCACCGGCGAACAATTGCGGAACGAGTTCTGTGTGCGTGTCAGCGGCACGCTCCGATTGCGTCCCGACAGTCAGCGCAATGACACCATGGCCACCGGCGCGGTCGAAGTGCTGGTCAAGGATCTGGAAATACTCAATGCGGCCGCACCGTTGCCGCTGCTGATGTCGGATGACGACAGCGAAGAAACCCGACTGCGTTATCGCTATCTGGATTTGCGTGGTCAACGTATGCAGAGCAATCTGCGCTTGCGCACCAAATTAACCCGTGCGCTGCGTCAGTATCTTGACGGGCAGGATTTTCAGGATCTGGAAACTCCCATTCTGACCCGCGCCACACCCGAGGGCGCGCGCGATTATCTGGTGCCATCGCGCGTGCATCCGGGCAGTTTCTATGCCCTGCCGCAGTCGCCGCAATTGTTCAAGCAGATGCTGATCATGGGCGGCATGGATCGCTATTATCAGATCGCAAGGTGTTTTCGTGATGAAGACCTGCGCGCAGATCGCCAGCCGGAATTTACCCAGCTGGATATGGAGCTGGCCTTTGTCGATGAGCAGGATGTGCGCGACTGTGCGGAAAACCTGATCCGTCACACATTCAAGCAGGTGCTGGACGTGGAGTTACCGGCTTTTCCAGTGCTGACCTGGCAGCAAGCCATGACCAGGTTCGGCTCCGACAAACCGGATTTGCGCAATCCATTGGAATTGATCAGTATTGATAAGCTGGTCGCCGATTGTGAGTTCAAAGTGTTTGCCGGACCCGCGGCCGACGCCAAAGGACGCGTGGCCTTATTGCGAGCACCGGGTGCTGCCAGCCTCAGCCGCAAGCAGATTGATGATTACGAAGTGCTGGCAAAAAAACACGGTGCCAGAGGCCTGGCGTGGATGAAGATCAACACAGCGGGGCAGGGTGTGGCCGGCGTGCAGTCATCGATCGCCAAGTTTCTCAGCGACGACATTATCAATGCCATGCAGGCTGCGGCACAGGCGCAAGCCGGTGATCTGTTGTTTTTTGGCGCCGGTCCCGAGCAGCAAGTGAACGCCTTCATGGGCGCAGTCAGGCTGCAGTTGGGGCGTGATCTGGAGTTGCTGGAAAGCGGCTGGAAACCTCTATGGGTGGTCGATTTCCCAATGTTTGAATACGATGACGAAAGCGCCAGACTGTACGCGTTGCACCATCCATTTACCGCACCATCGTGCAGCCTTGAGGCCATGCAAAAGGAACCTGAGCAGGCTTTGTCGAGGGCCTATGACATGGTTCTTAATGGTTCAGAAATTGGTGGCGGTTCAATTCGTATACACCGCCCGGACATGCAGCAGGCAGTGTTTGATCTGCTGGGTATTGATCCGGCCCAGGCGCAGGATCGCTTCGGGTTTTTGCTGGAAGCGCTGAAATACGGCTGCCCACCACTGGGTGGTATCGCCTTTGGCGTGGATCGAATCGCAGCCCTGATGGCTGGAGAAGCCTCGATTCGCGATGTCATCGCGTTTCCCAAGACCACCACCGCAGCCTGCCCACTGACCCAGGCACCGTCGTTGATTGATCAGGCGCAGCTGGATGAACTGAGTTTGCGGGTGCATGCCAAGCGGGAGTAGAGTAGTTGCGGGGCGTACCAGATCAAAAGTCTGAACACCACAAAAGTCACGGTTGGCAAGTACCGCGGCTAGCATACGGATTGTAACTCTGCAGTCTGGTCACATCACAACCAGCCCATATTGATGCTCTGCTGCAGCTTGATCTGCAGCATCTCTACCATGAAACGCCTTGCTTTTCCATAAAATCTGTTGCACTATTTCAACAGGGCACGTGGGAGCTATCATATGAAATTTGCTGGAAAGACAGCTCTCGCATCGTACAAAGGTAGGTGGAAAAGGCGGGTATGATTGGTGGCTGAGAAATTCATTTCAAGTAAAATCAGTATAATATGTCGATTTCAGGCTTTGGTGGGGCGTTATATATGGCGCTTTTGTTAGATTGCTTGATATGCGGCGTTTTCGCCTACTAACTATAAGTTAAGCATCATAGGGAATCATGTTTTGAACGAATACGTAGATGAGAAAATTAAAGCTATAGAGAACCCAATGCTTCTGCTTGCAATAAAGAATTATTCTGAAAACAATTCGGATGAAACTGCTAATGAATTGGTCAAGCAACTTAAGGTCGCAACTTTTCTCGCAGCGATGATGGATGACAGCATGAAAGTTATTGATGGTATTGTTCAAGAGGGCAGCACGTTTAGCTTAGGCATTATCAAAGATGATGATGGTAAGTCACTATTGCCAATTTTCACTGACTGGGTTCATCTATCGGAATCAGTTCCGGGTAAAAGTGGTTTTGTTATGGGCGCAGAGTGGGCATTTTCAATGGGGAAAAATCAATTTGATGGTGTCGTAATAAATCATACCGGCATGGCTTTACCAATATATAAAGGCTTCCTTGCTAGCTTATTTGGTGAGCAAAATGCTTAACAAATCAAAGAACGCGGACTTGGTAAAGCTGTCAACTTTTTTGTTCCAAAAAAGCCGCCAATTTAACCAAGTCGGTGTTTGAGGCGTTAGTCTAAAAGGAAATATATGAAGCAGGGTATGGAAGCAATAAACTCGTTAATAGATGAGCATTATGAAGAGTATAAAAACTTCACAAGACTACTGTTAACTTTATCAGTGGCATTTATAACATTTGTAACATCCACAAAAACAAATGCAACTGATCCTTATAGCTTGTTTCAAAAGGTTACAATAATTGTCCACTGCGCATCAATTTTATTTGGCGCGTGGTTGCAATATATTCTTGTAACATCTCCATTATCTGATTTAAAAAATTACATGGATCGCATTCAAGATAGAACCGAAAAAGAAAAACACGATGGCGGTATAGTATATAGACCACCGTCATTTATACAAAGAAGTTTGTTTGCTTTGCAAGTTTTATCTTTTGTTTTGGCTTTTTCACCAAAGAACTGGACACCCACACCCCAAAAAAGAACAAACAGAACAGGACACCCACACTCCATAAGTGAACTAAGCCAAGCAACAGAACAGGACACCCAAGCAACAGAACAGGACACCCACACCCCAAGTGTGAACTAATGGAACAGAAGGAACAGAATGGGACATCCACACCCCATGTGTGAACTAAAGCACGATCAGCATCATGATCCTTTAGCAGCATCAGCAGCGTCAATTCATGGCTGACTGGCCAGAAGGCCTCAAATGATGGCTGATCAAGCCGTAAAACCTGAATGCCAGGCATGCCAAACCTCGGCTCAGGCCGATTCAGTCGATAGTAGGCGAGTTTCAGCTAGATTCGCTGAGGAAACAGTCGATCAGCAGCGGCAATGCCCTGCATGAACTTCCTGCCCAGACAGACAGCAGCATCACGAATGGCAGACTTGCTGCCAATAACGTGATGAAACCGATCATCTTTGTGCCCCAGGTAACGCAGCAGTTCTGCCGGTTCCATCTGCAGTCGCTGCAGAATCTTCGGCTGATGATCTGCGATTTTACCGCGTTTGTGCGGATGTATCGCTCTTCCTGACCAATCCACCAGCTCCAGATAATCCTTAAGCTCACAGGGCAAACCTTCATCACTGTCGAGTTTGCCAGCAAAGCCCATCAGCCTGGGTATCACAGCCGGTAGGCTTTCAGTCTTAGCAGCTGCGGTTGTACCTGAACCTTTTTGACCCGTTGCTGCATTGATTCGCTGCTGAATCGACGTGTAATCAGAATCCTCTGGGGTTGCCGCCATACCCGCACGAATTGGATTCAGATCCACATACGCCATGCAGGCAATCAGTGCCGCTTCATCCAGCAAGGCCTGGGATTTGAACCGGCCTTCCCAGAACCTGCCGGTACAACCATCCTCTTCATTGGCCATTCTGGCGATCGACTCGTTCAGACAACGCATAAACCAGGACAGATCAGCCAGCCTGGTACGGTAAAGCTCGACAAACTCAGCCACCTTCTCAAGTTCAGCTGAACTCATGGCTGGATTGCCCAGATAACGCTGTACCATGGGATGTCCACAAAACAACAGGCACCAACGCCGCAACACTTCATCCATTGACCAGGCCGTAGCCTGATCAGTGTTGATCTTCAAGATGACATGGTAATGATTGCTCATGACTGCATAGGCCGCTACATCGATGGCAAACACTGACGACAGCTCGGCCAGACGCTCGACTATCCAACCACGACGATGCTCAAAGCTGCGGCCTGAGTACTGATCAACCCCACACAGAAAGGC
>JAJFKZ010000133.1 GCA_021772955.1 Gammaproteobacteria bacterium
GCCGCCCATTCCAATTGTTTTGGGGCCATATTTTCCGATCTTTTTCATTAAATAGGTCCACTATTCGCCTCAAAAGATCGATAAATCTGTCTCAAACCGGCTTTCCCTCGCTACGACCGGTCAAGTCCGACAGGCTGCTAGCTGCTGCCGGGGTAGGGCGGATGTGACTGTACTTGACTGTTCATGCTGATCTGATCAGGCGCGGGTTGCTGCATCACCTGCAATGAGGTGGTGAAAACGATACCGCCGCGTTCGATATTGACTTCCACATTGTCCATCGGTGCGGTGTTGGCGATCATCAGATTCAGCTGATTGCTGTTTTCCACGGTCTCGCCATTCCAGCTGAGCACGACATCGCCGGGTTGCAGACCAATGGACCAGGCCGGGCCGCGCGTCAACACTTGTTCGACTCGGGCGCCGCTGAGACTGGTGGCGGTTTGCTCGCGGCGATTGATCCAGTGGTTGTCAGAAAAACTCGCGCCAATCCAGCCGCGCCGTACCGAACCATAGGTGACAATCTGATCCAGCACCTTGCTGGCGATGGCGATGGGGATGGCAAAGCCTATACCCTGTGCGCCGGTGCTTTGATCGAGCATGGAACTGTTGATGCCGACTACTTCACCACGCGCATTGATCAAGGCACCGCCGCTGTTGCCGGCGTTGATGGCGGCATCGGTCTGGATGAAGTCCTCCAGCGCGCTCAGGTTCAGATCACTGCGACCTTTGGCGCTGACGATGCCCATGGTGACGGTGTTGTTGAGCCCGTAAGCATTGCCGATGGCTAGCACCACGTCGCCGACCTGCAGTTCTTGCGATCCGACCAATGCGGCCACCGGAAGATTTTCAGCGGCGATTCTCAGCACGGCCAGATCGGTGTCCTGGTCGGTGCCGATGATCTCGGGCTGGAACACGCGGCCATCCGGCAGCGCCAGGCGGATATCGTCGACATGATCGATCACATGGTTGCTGGTGAGAATGTAACCATCACTGCGAACGATCACGCCAGAACCCAAGCCACGGCGCTGGCGTTTGGGCAGGTTGTGCTGTAAAAAGCGTTTGAACAGAGGATCAGTAACACCCGGCAGTTCATTCATGACCATGGTGTTGGTGTAAATACTGACCACCGCCGGTGCGGTCAGATTGACAGCATCGGCGTACGAAAATGTCGAGCCCTGGTGGTTATCTGCGGGTGCTTGCTCGCCCTGTTGGGTGACTGCAGCTTGTGGCTGGCTGCTCATGGCTGGCAGCAGCTGCGGTCGCAACCAGACAATGATGAATGCCGCAGCAAGCCCGAGCACAACAAAGCGCCCTACAAACCGCACTATAGGTAAAAAACTGTTCATTATTCAAAGCTTAGCAGAAAAAGTGCAAGAATTTAGTAAATTGCCAACTGCATCGGGCACTAGCAACATGGGGGCGGTGAGAAACGAACCCAGGGTCAAGCGGCGCTTATTTCCATTTCAGTTGATACAGGTCCAGGCGTCGATCGGCCAGATTACGCACCGAGCCCTGCGAGCGAACCTCGCGCAGGTTGTCCAGATCCAGGTCGGCAATCAGCATGGTTTCGCTATTGGCGGTGGCTTCGGCGGCCACGGCATCGTGCGGAAAGGCAAAATCTGACGGCGTGAACACCGCCGCCTGTGAATACTGCATGTCCATGTTCTCGACCTTGGGCAGGTTGCCCACCGAGCCGGAAATAACCACGTAGCATTCGTTTTCTATGGCGCGCGCCTGGGCACACAGGCGTACGCGCAGATAGGAATTCTTGGTGTCAGTCCAGTACGGTACAAACAAAATGTTCATGCCCGCCTCGGCCAGCAGCCTGGGCAGCTCCGGGAACTCCACGTCATAACAGATCAAAATGCCGATCTTGCCGACATCGGTATCGAACACCTGCACCTTGTTGCCGCCTTTCAGCCCCCAGCAATTGACCTCATCAGGTGTTACATGCACCTTGTACTGCTTGTCCCAGGTACCGTCCCGGCGCAGCAGAAAACACACGTTGTACAGGCTTTCGCCGTCGTACTCGGGCATCGACCCGGCGATGATGTTGATGTTGTAGCGCACCGCCATGCGCGACATTTCATCGCGGATGGCTTCGGTGTAGCCGGCCAGTTGGCGCACCGCCTCAGCCGGTCCCTGATCATTCCACGGCGCCATCATTGGTCCATTGAAGAATTCCGGGAACAGCACCAGGTCGGCCTGATAGCCGGATACGGCGTCGACAAAAAACTCGATCTGCGCATACAGCTCTTCCAGCGAGCGCGTCGGGCGCATCTGCCATTGCACCGCACCCACGCGCACATCGGACAGGCGACCGCCGATGACACCCGCTTGGGGCTCTTCGAAATAGATGTTGACCCATTCGAGCAATGTTGCGTAACCTGCTGATTTTTTGTCATCTGGCAGGTAACCGCGCACGATGCGACGTACCTGGAAATCGTTCGCCAGCTGAAACGTCAGAATGGGATCGACCAACTCGCGGGCGCGCACTCGGGCCACGTATTGCTGTGGCGTCATTTGCTCGCGATGGTTATGGTAGCCAGGAATGCGTCCACCAACGACGATGCCGCGCAGGTTCAACTGCTCGCACAGTTCCTTGCGCGCGTCATACAGACGCCGGCCCAGGCGCAGATCACGGTAATCCGGATGCACGAACACATCCACGCCATACAGCACATCACCCTTGGCGTCATGGGTGGTCAGAAAGCCATCGCCGACGATATCCCAGTAACGATGATTCTGGCCCCAGCGGCTGTATTTGACGATCAGCGAAATCGCCGCCGCCACCACCTTGCCATTGTCCTCGATACACAGCTGGCCCTCGGGGAAGCGCTTGATCTGTGACTGAAACTGCGCTTCGCTCCAGGCACCCTCCAGATCACCGGCGTAAACGCGATCCATGATCTCGGCGATGTCCTGGTAATCCTCCACGCGTGTCTGGCGCAGGATCAGGCGGTGGGAATCAGATTCAGTGGGCATGATGGGTATGCAGCATTAAGAACATAGACTATAGATTACAGAAGATGGCGGCGGCGCGCCATGAGACAAGCATGGTCATTGCTATTGAACGCAGTGAGCGAGGTTCTCTAGGTAAATTTTGGCAACAGCTGCGCGAGTTGCTCGGCGAGTCCGGTGTAACTGGTCGGGGTCAACGCCAGCAGGCGTTCCTTGTCAGCGTCGGGCAGGTCCAGCTTGCTGATGAAGTCGCGCAATGAGGCTTCGGTGATGCCCTGACCGCGGGTGAGTTGCTTGAGTTGTTCGTAGGGTTCGGGCAGGCCGTGGCGGCGCATCACGGTTTGCACGGCTTCGGCCAGCACTTCCCAGCTTTGTTGCAAGTCACGCTCGATGGCGGTCTGGTTGACGGCAAGTTTGCCCAGCCCCTTGTGCAGTGATTGCCAGCCAATGCTGCAGTGGCCGATCGCGCTGCCTAGGCTGCGCAGCACGGTGGAGTCGGTGAGATCGCGTTGCCAGCGTGACATCGGCAGCTTCGCCGACAGGTGTCCGAGCATGGCGTTGGCCAGGCCCAGGTTGCCTTCGGCGTTTTCAAAATCGATCGGGTTGACCTTGTGCGGCATGGTCGAGGAACCAACTTCATCGGCGACCAGCTGCTGCCGGAAATAGCCCAGCGAGATGTAGCCCCAGATGTCACGCGACAGATCAATCAGGATGGTATTGATGCGACTCAGCGCATCGGCGTATTCGGCGATCCAGTCGTGCGGCTCGATCTGTGTGGTGTACGGATTCCAGTCCAGTCCCAGCGCTTCAACAAACTGCTGCGACAGTCGCAGCCAGTCGATGTCCGGGCAGGCGATGACATGGGCATTGTAATTGCCGACCGCACCATTGATCTTGCCGCTGATGGGTATTGCCTGCAGTGTGCGGCGCTGGCGTCGCAGGCGCTGCACGACATTGGCGATCTCCTTGCCCAGCGTGGTCGGGCTGGCGGTTTGGCCGTGCGTGCGTGACAGCATTGGCAGGGCGGCGTAGTCCTGCGCCATGCTGGCCAGTTGTTGCTCCAGTTGCTGCAAGGCCGGCTGGATCAGTTGCGCACGGGTTGCGCTGAGCATAAGCGCATAGGCGAGATTGTTGATGTCCTCGGAAGTGCAGGCGAAGTGAATGAATTCGGTTGCGGCGGCCAGCGGCTTATGCGCCGCCAATTGCGCTTTCAGGTGATATTCCACCGCTTTGACGTCGTGGTTGGTGCGGCGCTCAATGGCCTTGATGGCCTCGGCATCGGCCAGCTTGAAATCATCCAGCAACGCTTGCAGGAACTGCTGGCTGGCAGCATCGAAAGGCGCTAACTCCGGCAAACCGGGTTCGGCCGCCAGCGCCTGCAGCCAGCGCACCTCAATGTGATGGCGCTGGCGGATCAACGCGTATTCACTGAGCAGGCCGCGTAACGCGGCGGTTTTGTCGGCATAGCGGCCATCCACCGGCGAGACGGCGGTCAGTGCCTGCAGCGGCAGCTTGTCAGCAGTGTGTTTCATGGCTGTCTATGGTAGCGTTTTTGGACTGGTTCCGGTGATTGAGTTGCGGCTTGTGCGGCATGCCATGA
>JAJFKZ010000134.1 GCA_021772955.1 Gammaproteobacteria bacterium
TAGCCTCAATTAAGTCACTGTGTGGCGCTGTTGCAGCCAATGCTTCGGAGCAAAGCTGCGCAATTAACGACTGTGCAAGCGGCGAGTTGCCGCCTTACTCTTCCAGCTCCGGCATGCCCAGAATGTTGTAACCGGCATCCACATTGACAATCTCACCGGTGATTGCCGACGCATAGTCGGAACACAAAAATGCGGCCACATTACCAACCTCATCGGCGCTGATTGTGCGTCGCAGCGGTGCAACTCTGGAGACGTTGTCAAGCATGCTGCGAAAACGGGCAATGCCAGCAGCTGCCAGGGTTTTGATCGGGCCCGCAGAAATGGCGTTAACGCGGATGTTTTCCGGTCCCAGAGATTGGGCCAGATAGCGGGTACAGGCTTCCAGGCTGGCCTTGGCCAGACCCATGACGTTGTAACTGGGCATGGCGCGAACCGAACCCAGGTAGGACAAGGTCAATAACGCCCCATTACGGCCTTGCATCAGTGGTCTGGCGCCCTTGGCCAGGGCTGCGAAACTGTAGGCGCTGATGTCGTGCGCGATGGCGAAGCCTTCACGCGTAACGGCATCGACAAAGTTGCCTTCCAGTTGCTCGCGTGGGGCAAAACCCACGGCATGGACGACCCCGTCTAGCACCCCCCATTGCTGTTTGATGGCGCTGAAAACCGCGTCGATTTGTGCATCCGAGGCCACATCGCATGGCAGCACGATGCTGGATCCGCATTCCTCGGCAATTTTGTCGACCCGGCTCTTGAGTTTTTCATTCTGATAGGTGAAAGCCAGCTCCGCACCCTCGCGGTGCATGGCCTTGGCAATACCCCAGGCAATCGAGCGTGGGCTGGCAACGCCAACAATCAGGACTTTTTTACCGTGCATCAATCCATTCATCACATCACCTGGGTAGAGTTATCAGCGAATTATAACAATCCGTCATGGTCACGGTTGCTTCGTGTGGGGTTGTGGCTGCCCGGCACCGGATCGTGTCCACCCCGACACAGCGGCTGGCAGCGCAGTATTCGCGTCAGTGCCAACCAGGTACCACGCCATGGCCCGTGCAGCTCGATGGCGGTGATGGCATAGTCCGAGCAGCGCGGTGTGAACCGGCACTGATTGCCCAACCACGGGCGCAATAGATACTGATACAGTCTGATCAGTTGCAACAACAGTTTGCTAAGCATGATGGTCTCGGGCCGGTGGTGCTCTGGTAGTTCATCATATGGACGCGATTGGTTCTGGTGCAAGTCTAATTTTCATGTGTGGGGAAATATCTGCGCTCAGGCTATGGATATCTGTCTGCGTGCCTCCATATCTGTGCTGCAAATGAGCATGCTGACACTTGCCTGCAGTATGTCTCTGGGTTATAAAGGAATGTTGCAATAACATCCGCTGTTAGGAGATAAAACAATGACTGAAGCGATCAAGTTGCCTAAAGGCTACACGCCTTCCGAGAAGGAGGAATACATGTGTCCTATGCATCTTGAGTTTTTTCGCCAGCAACTGCAGCAGTGGCGCCAGGAGTTGATTGAAGAATCCCAGGAAACCATCAGCAATTTGCGCGAAGAGGTTCGGGATGTTGGTGATGAAGCCGAGCGCGCGACTCGGGAAACCGATAACTCTCTGGAGCTACGCACCCGGGACCGTTACCGCAAGCTGATGTCGAAAATTGACCAAGCTTTGCGTCGAGTCGATGACGGTAGCTATGGCTATTGCGAGGAAACTGGCGAAGAAATTGGTCTGGCGCGCTTGCAGGCACGCCCCATTGCCACCTTGTGTCTCGATGCGCAGGAGCGCTGGGAGCTGAAACGCAAGCAGTTGGGTGAATACCGTGCCAGATAAGCATACTACCGACCGCATGCTTCGAGACAGTAACGCTGCGGCTAAGTTCCGGTTTTTTTAACATAAATTTTATAAATAATCGCCATTGACTGGCACATAAACTATATAATGTGCGGGTTCAATGCTCACAAAAACAGGAGGAAGCATGAAAACTATAAGAGTCAGAATTTTGACAGCTGTGACCGCAGCTGTGATCGTCAGCAGTTTTTCGATGACGGCAGCTGCGCAATACGGTGACTACGATGATCGTTGGTATGTCAGTGCTTTTGGTGGTTTGGCTGCGCTGGACAGTGATCGAGCTGATGTTGATGATGCCGGTATCTTTGGTGTTGGCTTTGGCAAATTCTTGAGCGATGATTTTTCTCTCGAGGTCGAGTTTGATCGCATAGATTCGGATCTGACCCCACCACCAGGATTCACCAACAGTAACTTCAATGCCAAGGCGGCGGGTCTGTTCATGCGTTATCACTTGTTGTCAGCAGATAACCAAGTGCGCCCGTATTTCGGTTTTGGTATCGGTGCCACCTATCGCCAGTCGTTTGATACAAACAGCACTTCCTTTGACAAGGATACTGCCATTTACATCTCTCCTATTGCAGGTTTGGCGTTTGAGTTAACCGATAATTTTGGTGCGCGCATTCAGGCCGCATGGCGCAATGACATGAAGGGCGACTCAGCCATTCCACAGGGTGGTCGCTACAACGACTTCCTGTTTACCGCTGGTATCACCTACAAGCTCGGTGACCCACCGGCACCACCACCGCCACCAGCCAAGCCGGCACCGCCACCACCACCAGCTCCGGTCGATGGTGACGATGATCGTGATGGCGTGAAAAATTCTCGCGACAAATGCCCGAACACCCGCGCCGGTGCCGTGGTTGATGCCGACGGTTGTGAAGTACAGGTGATCATTGATCTGCCGAACGTCAATTTTGCTTTTGACCGGGCGGTATTGACATCAGCATCATTCAGCATTCTGGATGACGCCGTGGCGACTTTGCAGCGTCACAAACAGGTTCGTATCGAAGTAGCAGGTCACACCGACAGCGTCGGTACCGACAACTATAACCTGAGTCTGTCGGATCGCCGTGCTGCTGTGGTTCGTGATTACCTGATCAGCAAGGGCATTAGTGCAGCTCGCATGACCTCGGCCGGCTATGGCGAGACACGTCCGATTGCCAGCAATGACAACGACGCAGGGCGGGCCCAGAACCGTCGTACCGAACTGGTGATTACCAGCAAGTAGTAGTTGTAACTGAGGCCCGGTAACAACGGCCACAGTTCGACCCGGCTGGCGCTGTTCAGCCGGGTTTATCGAATCCGGACCGCAGCCACTGGCTGCGGTTTTTTTTTGCTTGAAAACCTCCTCTGGCATTCCCATGTATGTCATGCAGTCGCCATTCGGGGCTGTACGATAGGTTCTTACCGAACTATCGTTGCACCATTAACTTATTGCTTTATGAGGATAAGATCATGACAACATTTGACTTTACACCTTTGTACCGTACCGCCATCGGTTTCGATCGTCTCGCCAATGCCTTGAGCAACAGCGCGCGCGCGGAAAGTGGCGGTTATCCCCCTTATAACATCCAGTCAGTGGATGAAAACCAGTATCGCATCAGCATGGCTGTGGCCGGCTTTTCCGAGCAGGATTTGTCCATCGTCAGTGAACAAAACACACTGGTGGTCTCCGGTCGCCTGGCCGAGAACGATGCTGACAAAGATCAGCATTACCTGTATCAGGGTATTGCCAATCGCGCCTTCGAGCGGCGCTTCCAACTTGCTGATCATGTCAAGGTGACTGCTGCCAAGCTGGAAAACGGGCTGCTGCACATTGATCTGGTGCGCGAATTGCCGGAAGCGATGAAGCCTCGTCAAATCGAGATCAGCAGCAGTTCCGGTTCGCGACTGATTGACAATCCCAGCGCCGACTCCGAGGTCGCCAGACCAAGCAGGGCGGCCTGAACTGCTGGTTTGGTTTGAAACTGAACTCGACCATGGTCAACGCCACGGACGGGGTTTACTGTCAGCCACATGCTGATACTGGTCATAACCAGTCAACAAGGGTGCCTCTGGCACCCTTTTTTATGCAGTGAAACACTGTACCAGGCTGCTTTATCCGCATCGTCGCGTGCAACACGACCAGACGACGGTGGTAAGCAATGCCCAGCGCTGGCACCGTATCGAGTACGCCTCCGATAATGCTGCAGTCCACTGGTGACCAGGTGACTGATCAAGCATAATACCTGCCATGCACAAAAGCCCCAGCAACAGGCTCATTTCCGGACTACACAAAGTCTGGTTGGTGTTGATATTCGCACCTTATCTGCTGCTCAGCACCCTGCTGGTGCTGCTCGCAGCTTTCGTGCTGCGGCTGCTGTTTGGTGAACGCCGGGCCGGAGCGTGGGTGGCGCCGGTGTGGACGCGCATGCTGACCACGCTGCTACCAATGCGCGTGGAGATTAGCGGCCGCGAACATATCGATCACTCGCGTGCTTATGTGGTGGTCTGTAACCATGAGTCGCAACTGGACATTTTGGCGTTGTACGGACGTCTGGGGATTGATCTGCGCTGGATCGTCAAGCAGGAGGCCCGCAAAATACCATTGATTGGCTGGGGCTGCATGGCGGTTGGGCATGTGTTCGTGGATCGACAAAATCGCGACGCTGCCATTGCCAGCATCAACGCGGCGGTGTGCAGGCTGGAACCCGGCGAGGGAATGATGTTTTTTCCCGAGGGTACGCGCAGTAAATCCGGACAGCTAATGGCGTTCAAAAGTGGCGCCTTTCGCACCGCCTTGATGTTGAACATGCCTATCCTGCCGGTGTCTATTGCCGGTGCCTGGGAATTGCTACCGCCAGGGCAAATGCTGCCGAATTTCGGCACTGTGAAGCTGAGAATTCATGCCGCCATTGAAACCGCTGATCTCGACGACAACGCCGAGCAGGCGCGCGCGCTGATGGCGGTGGCGAGAATGCAGATAGCCCGCGGCATCGAAGAGCTTGAGCGTATGCGCCCGGCTCATTCTGAACAAGGCAGATTGAATGAAAATTGAACAGCCCGATCCTGGTTTCACCACCTCGTTGCGCAGCCGCAAAAACTTTCTGACTGCATTGCGTTACAGTGTCATGTTTACCGCGCTGATCTGGCTGATATTCATCAGCAACTGGTTGCTGGGACTGGATATACAGCGTTATGGGCTGATGCCACATCAGCAATCAGGGCTCTGGGGCATACTCTACACACCACTGTTGCACGGCAGTTGGCAACATTTGATCGCCAACACCATGCCGCTGCTGGTGGTGCTGACCACCACATTGTTCATCTACCCGAATGCCAGCATACGGGTTGTACCGATCATTTATTTTGGTACCTCGGTGGTGGTCTGGGTGTTTGGACGTCCCGATATTCATATCGGCATCAGTGGTGTGGTTTATGGACTGTTGTCGTTTGTTTTTGTGTCGGGTTTGCTGCGCCGGGACATGCGCTCGATTGCCGTGTCGCTATTGATCTGGTTCTTGTTCAGTCCGCTGCTGTCCGGGCTGGTGCCGACAGCGGGTCCGGTGTCATGGGAAATGCACCTGGCAGGTTTTTTATTGGGCATCGTGCTGGCGATCATGTATCGCGATTGGGATCGTCCTCCGGTCAAGCGCTATGCCTGGGAAGAGGAGCCCGACGATGGCGCAACGGCCAGCGTACACGGGCACGATCGGGATTTGCCGTGAGCCATGTTCAAGCTCCAGCATGCGGCCTGGTTGCCGCTGGTCACGCCATTCGTCCCGGCCTGCGAGTCGGCCTGGAGTTGGGGCCGGTACGTTGTTCGGAAAAATCAGTCACTGGCATGCAGCAAAGCGCCTGTATTGTGGCAATGAATGACTGATCAGATGAGCGATGTCTGTTTGCACATTGTTGGCGCCGGTCGCGCTGCCATTGGCCTGGCACGAGCCTGGCAACTGCACAGCACGATCTGTATCGGCGCCGTGCTGAACCGTTCTTTGGCCAGTGCCGAATCGGCAACAGCCAGCATCGGCGCCGGTCACGCTTGCGCCAACATGTCCGAGTTTTGTGCCCGCATTGCGCACGGCAGCAGCCGGCACCGACACTGGGTGCTGATCGCTGTGCCCGACAGCGCCATAACAGAAAGTGCCGAGCATCTGGCCGCGCACTGGCCAGCACAATCGACACAACGGCCAGATCTGGTATGGCATCTCAGCGGTCAACTGCCGGTCGCTGTGCTGGACAGTCTGCGCAGTATGCATGCCGGTATCATGCTGGCCAGCGCGCACCCGGTGGTTTCCTTCGCCAATCCGCAACGCGTTGCCAGGCAGCTGCGTGGCAGGTATTGTCTGCTGGATGGTGAGTCTGCGGCCAGCAGTCAGCTGGGCGAGGCGTTTGCGCAACTGGGTATGCACACCATCGAGGCGCCAGCGCAGCTTGATCGCAAGGCCTATCATGCCGCACTGGTCATGGTCAGCAATTTTCAGTGTGCCTTGCACCACATGGCCACGCAGTTGCTGGCGGATGCTGGATTACAGCAGACCGAGGCCAGTCAGCTGCTGTCCAGTCTGGCTGCAGGTGTACTCGATAACCTGTCGTCGTCAGACAGCCTGGCAGCACTGACCGGCCCATTGGAGCGCGGCGATCTGGAGGCAAGTGCGCGATTACTGCGAGCTTTTACCAGCTTGCCTCAGACTCAGTCCGAAGCTGCATCGGCACTGGCGACGGTGGTCATGGACATGGCCGCTGCCAAGGGCAGTATCAGTGCTGTGCAGCTGCAGAGTATGCGTTTGCTATTGAAACGAGACGACATCGAACCAAGCTGATACCTGAGTAGCTTGCCAGGGCAGATCAGGATTGGCCCGTGGCAAGCGACCAGACCCGGACCTGAGTCAGTGGTCTGGACACCCGATCGAAGCACAAATCAACAGCAATGAGTGCTAATAGCGCCAAACTTGGCTTTTCCGCAGTAGATCAGCGTTAAGTCCGACAGGCTGCCTGGTCAGTAGGGGCTGGCCTGGTCAATCAATGCCACGCTGGTTAACCCGCATATTTCATGAAGGCGGACAGTTACTGGTCCTATTTTACGAATAAACAAGGCGATAACAGTAAAATTATAAATTGTGGAGTGGACACGGATTGTCCTGTTCGAGTTCAGGCCAAATCTGGCGTTGCACCTCGAACCCTTCATGAAATATACGGGTTAATGCTGTTGCGACAACAAGTGCCTGGTTGATTTTGCAGGCGCACCGATAACAACACAATCTGAGCGGAATACACTCTATGTACTATGACCAAGCAATGACCGGACCCAACCTGATCCATCGTGAGGACTACAAACCATCCGCCTATCTGGTCGATGATCTGGAGTTGCACTTTCATCTGGACCGCAATCGGACTGTTGTTGACAGCAGCTTTGTGGTACGTCCAAACCCTGCTTATACAGACAGTCTGCCGGCCTTGCAGCTGCATGGCGAGCAGCTGCAGTTGTTGTCATTGCAAGTGGATGGACGGCTGCTGGAAGCTGATGAATATCAGTTGACAGAGCAGGCTTTGCTGCTCGATGTGTTTGCACAGGCCACGCAATTGAACATTCAGGTGGCGATCGAACCGTCTGTGAATACGGCTCTGGAGGGCTTGTATGTATCGGGTGATTTCCTGCTCACGCAGTGCGAGGCGGAAGGCTTCCGGCGAATCTGTTATTTCCTTGATCGCCCGGATGTCATGAGTCGTTACCGGGTCACCATGACCGCCGCGAGCGAGCAGTTTCCGGTGCTATTGAGCAATGGCAACCTGGTCACCAGCGAGTTACTGCAAGATGGTCGCCAGCAGGTGGTTTGGGAAGACCCGTTCCCCAAGCCCAGCTACCTGTTTGCGCTGGTGGCAGGTGATCTGGCCTGCGTTGAGTCCAGTTTTGTAACCGCGGACCAGCGCCAGGTGGCGCTCAAGTTCTATGTCGAGCACGGCAGCGAAGCGCAATGTGAACACGCCATGTCCAGCCTGCAGCGTGCCATGCGCTGGGACGAGCAGCGTTTTGGTCTGAATTATGATCTGGACGTTTACCATGTCGTGGTGACCCATGATTTCAACATGGGCGCGATGGAGAACAAATCCCTGAATATCTTCAATTCACGTTTTGTACTGGCTGATCAAAACACTGCGACAGATGCTGATTATCGCGCTATCGAAGGCGTGATAGGACACGAGTATTTCCATAACTGGACTGGTAACAGGGTCACTTGCCGCGACTGGTTTCAGTTGACCTTGAAAGAGGGTTTGACGGTATTTAGGGATCAGGAGTTTTGCGCCGATATGCAGTCGCGGGCGGTCAAGCGAATTCAGGACGTGCGTGCATTGCGCGAATACCAGTTTGCCGAGGATGCCGGACCAATGGCGCACCCGATTCGCCCGGAAGCTTATCAGGAGATCAACAATTTCTACACCGCGACCATCTATCAAAAAGGCGCCGAGGTGATTCGCATGCTGCATACCATGCTGGGCGAGGATGGTTTTCAGCGCGGAATGCGATTGTACTTCCAGCGGCATGATGGCGAAGCGGTGACCTGCGATGATTTTGTTGCTGCCATGGCCGCTGCCAACGACACCGACCTAAGTCAATTCGCACGCTGGTATGCCACCCCGGGTACGCCGGTGCTGCGCGTGAGCATGACCCATGATGCGCACAGCAGACAATGTCGTTTACGCATCCGGCAGCAATTGCCGACGATTGCACAGCAACCGCAGCCCTTGACCATTCCGCTGCGACTGGCCTTGTTTGATGCCCAGGGTAAAAAACTGCAGCCCACAGTAGCCGCTGACACAGCGGGCGTATCAGCTGCGGCAGATCAGGGTGAAGTAGTGTTGCTGGTGGCAGCCGCAGACCAGGAGTTGTTGCTGCAAGATGTCGAAACCCGGCCGGTACCGTCCTTGTTGCGTGGCCTGTCGGCACCGGTCAGGCTGGACTATGACTACTCCCGGCTTGAACTGGCCTGTTTGATGCAGCACGACGATGATGCGGTGAACCGTTATGATGCAGCTGAGCGCTTACAGCTGCAGATAATGGATGATCTGTATCAGGCGCGGCTGCAAGCTCGCGAGCAGACGGTGGATCAGGTCTACATTGATGCGCTGGCTGCAGTGATCGAGGATCAACAAAGCGATCCGGCGCTACTGGCACAGTTGTTGTCGCTGGTCAGCGTGGATTATTTCAGCCGTCAGTACCAGCACATCAACATCGACTTTATTGATCAGGCGCGGCAGCAGTTTGCCACTGCAGTGGTGGCAGCCTTGGGTACTGCGATGCAGACCCGCTGGCAACAGCACAGTAACGCCACCTGGTCGCTGCAACCGGACGCGATGGCACTGCGCAGCCTGCGCAACAGCTTGCAAGCCTGGTTGATGTACAGCAAGGATCCGGCCATTGAGCAGCAGGTGTTGGCACACTATCAACACGCCGATAACATGACCGATCGGATGGCCGCCATGTCGCAACTGGTCTGGCATGCCAGCGATCATGGCCCGGCAGTGCTGGATGATTTTGCCAGCCGTTACCGCGATTATCCGACCGTGATGGACAAGTGGTTTGCGGTGCAGGCCATGACGGCGCAGATGCCGGTCAGCGCGGTCGCTGCGCTACTGCAGCACCCGGCCTACTCGCCGCGTAATCCGAACAAGGTGCGCTCGGTGCTGGGTAGTTTCAGCGCTGCAAACCTGACTTCGTTCCATGCGGCAGATGGTAGTGGCTATCGCTTTTTTGCCGAGCAACTGGCCAGCCAGGATCAGCTCAATCCACAGCTGGCAGCGCGGCTGGCGACCTGTTTCAGTCGCTGGCGGGCCTTTGATGACGATCGCCGCAAGCTGATGCGGGCGCAGCTGCTACAACTGCAACAAAGACCCGATTGCTCCACCGCGCTGGGCGAGATGTTGTCTCGATTGCTGGCGTCTGCGGACCAGTAACTGTCCGCCTTCATGCAACATTCTCTCATGTAGAGTGTTGCACTTGGTGTTAGAGCGCGCCCCCCATAACAATAGACATGGGCGGCTGTTCCGCAGTAGATCGGCGTTAAGTCCGACAGGCTGCTAGCTTTAGGCTTGCTGATGATCCGGTGGGGCGGTGTTGTTGATGGCTTTGACCAACAGCTCGCGCTGCATGGTGGCGTCCTGGCGGGTTGGAAACTTGAATGACATTTTTAGATCCAGCAGGCGAATATTGAACTGGTAGCCCTCGTCATCTTTGGCGGTAAAAATGGGTGTCAGCATCAGCACATGATTGAGATTGATGGTATAGCCCTGTAAATCGTAGGTCAGTTTGTGCATGGTCTTGGTCTCGGATAAATGTTCTGGGTGACTGGCTTGGAAAGCTCTGAATAACTGCGCATGGGCACGACATCGTCGTTGCTCAAATACAGTGCATTTTGTTCCTGGCATTTCGTTTCTGGCATGTTGATTCAAATGATACTAGTAACCCGGCAAGCAAACAGATTGCCGGGTTACTACCCGGGCCGAAGGTCCGTGGCCGCGTAGCGAAGCCGTTTGCGGACATGCGCCGCAAACGGCGGGTAACGAATAGCATAGGTATTTCGTTGCCTTCGTCTGCATGAACTGCACAGCTTAGTGTTGTTGCCGATCTGCTTCTGTACTGGCATTCTCGTGCAGCGGACTTTCGATGGACGCCGGTTGGCCAATGGCAGCACGCCGACGCTTGCCGGTCAGGCTGGTCAGCATGGAGCCACAAACCACCACGACGGCGGCCGTTATACTGACCGCGTTCAGGGTCTCGGGTTCGATCAGACCAGGCACAAACAGTGTCGCCAGGCTCAGCACAGCGATGGTACCGAGTGGCGTCACCGAGATAATGGCACTGACCCGCGATGCTTCCCAGTGTTGCATGGCCTCGCCAAATGCTCCGTATGCAACCAGAGTGTTCAGACCGCAGAAGGCCAGCCACAGCCAGGCGCTCACAGAGAGTCCAACGAAGCTGGCAAAATCCACTGTTGGTAGCAGCACCAATGCGCTACAGATATAGATGAATAGCATGATCTGCATGGCCTTGAGCTGACCCATCAATCGTTTTTGCAGCAAGGCATACGCAGCCCAGGAGATCGCTGCAAGCAGCATGAATCCAATGCCGCGCAAATAATGACCGCTGTGGCCGATGCTGAGCAGTTGCTCACGAAAAAACACCGCCAGCCCGAACAGCAAAATGATAAAACCCAGCCATTGCCAGCGGTTGTAGCGTTCGCGAAAAAACACCATGCCACCGAGTGCCATCAGTACCGGAGCGACCTGTATCAGTACCTGTGAATTGGCCGGCGATGTATCCCGCAAACCGAGTAAAAAGAAGACATAGTTGCCGGTCAGCAGCAGTGCCGCCAGAATCAGCAGTATGCGGTTGCCGTTGCTTTGTTGGCGCAGGGTGTTGATCGGTTTTGTGCTGGAGAAAAGACGCCACGTCAGCAGCATGACCGCAGCCAGCAGCATGCGAAACCAGGTCAGTGACCAGGCATCGGTATAGTGCAGCGATATTTCCAGGGCGAGCGGCAGAGAAGCCCAGCTGAGCATGGTGATCAGGGAATAGGTCAGTCCCAGTTGCCAACTGCCGGAGACTTGGAGGGAGTGCTTGCTCAATACGGATTCCCGTTGCTGTCAATGATGACCCGCGCAGGTCAAAACGACCATTATCTGCGAATGCGCGTGCGGATGGTAGTGTTGTGAGCGGCGTGGCCGGAGGCAGCGCGCTGCATGTGTCATGCTGACTCGTGGATAAGGCAATGTTTTTGCTACAATAGCCGCATCAACAAACCCATGTCAGTCGACATGCTGGACACTATGAGCGATTTTCCACAACATTTTCAGGTCATCGTCATCGGTGGTGGTCACGCTGGCACCGAAGCCGCACTGGCTGCGGCCAGGACCGGTGCCAGCACACTGCTATTGACCCACAACATTGAAACCATCGGTCAGATGAGCTGCAATCCTGCCATTGGTGGCATCGGCAAGAGTCATCTGGTGCGCGAAATTGATGCCTTGGGCGGCATCATGGCGCGTGCGGCAGACCGCGCTGGTATCCACATGCGGCGACTGAATGCAAGCAAGGGACCGGCGGTGCGCGCGACCCGGGCACAATGCGATCGCACGCTCTACAAGTCAGCCATTCGCGCCGCCGTTGAACAGCAGGAAAACCTTAGCATCTTTCAGCAAGGGGTGGACGATCTGCTCATCGAGCAGCAGCGTGTGATCGGCTGTGTAACGCAGATGGGTATGCGCTTTTTTGCCGATACTGTGGTCTTGACCACGGGCACGTTTCTGGGCGGCAAGCTGTTCATGGGGGATGTCAACTATCAGGGTGGGCGGGCCGGAGATCCGCCAGCCAATCGACTGGCGGCCAGATTGCGCGAACTGCCGTTTAATGTCGGTCGCCTCAAGACTGGCACCCCGCCACGCATTGATGGCAAGAGCATCGACTACGCTGGCCTGCAGGAGCAGCCCGGCGACGAACCGACGCCGGTGTTTTCGTTTCTTGGCAGCAGCGCCGATCACCCGCAGCAAGTCAGCTGCCACATTACCTACACCAATGCCGACACGCATGACATCATACGTGCAGCGTTGCATCAGTCACCGCTGTATCAGGGGCTGATCGAAGGGGTCGGCCCGCGTTACTGTCCGTCCATCGAGGACAAGGTGGTGCGTTTTGCCGATCGCGATCGGCACCAGATATTCATTGAACCCGAAGGTCTGCAAACCCACGAGGTGTATCCCAACGGTATTTCCACCAGCCTGCCATTCACGGTGCAGTTGCAACTGGTGCGCAGTATCCGTGGCTTCGAGCAGGCGCATATTACCCGTCCGGGCTATGCCATCGAGTACGATTACCTGGATCCGCGTGGTCTGCACAACAGCCTGGAAACCAAATCCTTGCCCGGGCTGTTTCTGGCCGGTCAGATCAACGGTACCACCGGCTACGAGGAAGCTGCCGCCCAGGGGCTGATTGCCGGCCTGAATGCGGCGCGTCAGGCGCGTGGTGATGCACCATGGACGCCACTGCGGCATCAGGCCTATATCGGTGTCTTGATCGACGACCTGATCACGCGCGGCACCACCGAACCCTATCGCATGTTCACCAGCCGGGCCGAATACCGGCTCAGCTTGCGCGAAGACAATGCTGACCTGCGGCTCACGGAAATGGGTCGGCAACTGCACTTGGTGGATACGGCCAGATGGACACAATTCAGCACCAAGCGTGACTTGCTGGACAACGAAACCGAACGCCTGCGCGGTCTGCGACTGCATCCCGGCAACGCCAGTGCCAAGTTGCTGGCTGAGCGCATGCAGGTCAACATCAGCAAGGACAGCACCGTGCTGGATTTATTGCGCCGTCCGGAGCTGGATTACCAGAGCTTGCTGGTTGCCTGTCCCGAGTTCGGGCCGGCAGTCGAGCAGGCCCAGGTGATCGAGCAGATAGATATTCAGGCGCGCTATCAGGGCTATTTGCAGCGCCAGCAGCATGATGCGGCGAAACTGATCACAGACGAATCGCAGCCACTGCCGGTGGACCTGGATTATGGCGCCGTCAGCGGGCTGTCCACGGAGGTTCTGGAAAAACTGCTGGCCGTGCGCCCGGAAAGTATTGGCCAGGCGGCACGTATTCCGGGCCTGACTCCGGCCGCAGTGGCGCTGCTGATGGTGCACATGAAAAAGCTCAGGCGCGTTGCCTGAGCTGATTGCAAGTCCTGCCAGGTTGCATTCTTTCAGGTCGCTGCGCGTTGCAGCGAACGCAAACAGGGCTTGTCAGCAAGCCCATTAACAGGTGGCAGGCAGACCATGTCGAAGTTTTATCAACAAGCAGCCGAGTTGGGTAATCAGTACCTGCAGGATCAGGCATTACGTGCCCTGCTGCAACGGCGTATGCCGGGTGCAGTGTTGCAGGCGCTGACACCTGATTTTACCGAGTTGGGAGAGTTGGCGGCCGGCACCATGCTGCAGTTGGCAGCCGATGCTGAATCGCACCCGCCTGAGCTGCTCCAGTTTGATCCCTGGGGCAGGCGTATCGATCAGATCAGCACCGCGGCGGGCTGGCAGGCATTGCATGATCTGGCCGCGTCCCAGGCGGTGGTTGCCAGTGCCTATCAGCGCCAGCATGGGCCGTGGTCACGCTTGCAGCAAATGGTGCGCTTGTACCTGTATCATCCATCATCGGCAGTGGCATCTTGTCCGCTGGCCATGACCGATGGCGCCGCGCGCCTGCTCGAGCTGCATGCCGGCGATTGCGAGGAGTTGCAGGCAGCTTTCGGGCATCTGGTCAGCACCGACCCGGACCAGTTCTGGACCGCCGGTCAGTGGATGACCGAGCGTACTGGCGGCTCAGACGTTAGCACCACAACCACACTCGCGCTAGCTGATGCGGATGCACACCAGGCCACGGCCTATCGTTTGCACGGTGACAAGTGGTTCACTTCGGCCACCACGGCCCAGGTGGCGATGACGCTCGCGCGGGTACGCGAGGAGCAAGGTACCGACGATCATTTGAGTCTGTTTTATCTGCCGGTCCGTGATCAGAATCAGCAACTCAATAACATCATCATTCACCGGCTCAAGGACAAACTGGGTACCCATGCCTTGCCGACTGCAGAGCTGACCATGCAAGGCAGCCGGGCGATCCTGATTGGTGCGCGCGGCCAGGGCGTCAAGACCATTGCCACCATGCTCAATATCACGCGTTTGTACAACGCCTGTTGTGCCGCTGCCATCATGCGGCGCGCGGTGGCGTTGGCTGAAGATTATGCCGACAAGCGTCAGGCCTTTGGCCGATCGCTGGCACAGTTACCGTTGCATGCAGAGACGCTTGCTGATCTGCACTGTGAGCAGCGTGCCGCCATGACTCTGGTCATGTACCTGGCAGAATTGCTGGGCCAGCAGGAATGTGGTTGCAGCAGCGCCGCTGAGAATCTGATCCTGCGTGTGCTGGTGCCGGTGGCCAAGCTGTATACCGGCAAGCAGGCCATCGCGGTGACTTCCGAAGTACTGGAATGTTTTGGCGGTGCCGGCTATATCGAAAATACCGGGCTACCGGTCATGTTGCGTGATGCCCAGGTACTGAGTATCTGGGAAGGCACGACCAATGTGCTGAGTCTGGATCTGCTCAGGGCGTTGCGTGACGCCGAGGCCTGGCCAGTGCTGCGCGATCAGCTGAGGCAACTACTGGCGCAACTGCAGGCTGATTTACAAGTGCAGCGGCAGTGCTGTGTAACTGCTATCGATCGCCTCAATGACTGGCTGTGTGAGCATCACGAGGACGAGCTGATGCAGCGTCGAGCACGTCGATTGGCATTTGCGTTTGCGCGCATCAGTGCGGCAGTGCTGCTGTTGCAGCAATGTGACTGGTGCCAGCGGCAGCAGCACGCTGATACGGCAGCAGCCAGAGCTGCCGCCGAGCGCTGGTGCAGCAAGGATTTGCTGGCGGGTTTGATGGACCAGCAGCAGTAGTAAGGCGGTGTTGATTACGTGTCGCTCTGAGTCAACAAGTTACAATGTTTCAAGCTAACCCGCATATTGCACGAGGACGGACGTTCAGGTAAGAAAAGCGTATGCACACGAATAAGTTATAACGAAATTGATCGAAATTGCAAAAGTACAGTTTGTCCTATTCGGTTTTAGGAAAAATCTGCCGTCGTATTTTGGCACATCCTC
>JAJFKZ010000135.1 GCA_021772955.1 Gammaproteobacteria bacterium
ACAACAATCGCCACGGCCGACTTTTCCGCAGTAGAGCAGCGTTAAATCCGACTGGCTGCTAGCGTAGCGTTTATCAGCGCTGCTCTGGGTGGGCCGGCAACACATGCTTAGGCCGATCTGGTGCCGCCCACCGTCAACTGATCAATTTTCAAGGTCGGTTGGCCCACGCCTACCGGCACACTCTGGCCTTCCTTGCCGCACACGCCGATGCCATTGTCCAGCGCCAGATCATTGCCGACCATACTGACACGCGTGAGCACATCCGGACCATTACCAATCAGCGTGGCACCGCGCACTGGGTGGCTTAACTTGCCATTGCGAATAAGATAGGCCTCACTGGCAGAAAACACAAACTTGCCGGAAGTGATGTCGACCTGACCGCCAGCAAAACCTACCGCGTAGAGGCCATTTTCTACCGACGCGATGATTTCGCCCGGGTCATGTGGACCAGCCAGCATGTAGGTATTGGTCATGCGCGGCATGGGCAGATGGGCAAAGGATTCGCGCCGCCCGTTGCCGGTCACGCGACTGCCGCTGAGCCGGGCATTGAGCTTGTCCTGCATGTAACCGGTGAGGCGGCCGTTTTCAATCAGCGTGGTGCAAGCCGTCGGCGTACCTTCATCGTCAACCGACAGTGAGCCGCGTCGCTCGGGGAGCGTGCCATCATCGACCACGGTGCACAATTCACTGGCCACGCGTTCGCCCATACGTCCGGCAAACGCCGATGTACCCTTGCGATTGAAGTCACCCTCCAGGCCATGGCCGATGGCCTCATGCAACAACACGCCGGGCCAACCGGGCCCCAGTACCACCGGCATGCTGCCGGCCGGGGCATCTTCGGCCTCCAGATTCACCAGGGCCTGACGCACCGCTTCCCGCACTTCATGCTGCCAGAACTCCGGCGCCATGATGCGTTGCAAGTCAAAACGACCACCGCCACCGGCCGTGCCCTGCTCACGACGCTCGCCAGATACCGCAATGACGTGAATATTGAAACGCACCAGCGGTCGTATATCGCCGACCAGGGTGCCATCACTGGCCGCCACCAGAATCGCCTCATGATTGGCGACCATGGACACATTCACCTGCTGTACACGCTGATCCAGCGAGCGCGCAAACTGATCGGCAGCACGCAGCAGCGCCACCTTGTCGGCCGCCGCCACAGCAGCGATCGGATCAGCGTCTTGGTAAAGTGGCTTGACCTGCTGCCCACGCCAGGCACAGAGTTGACCATCCGCACCGCCTGCAGCAATGCCGCGCGCCGCGCGCGCCGCTTCCAGCAAGGCTGGCAGACGTACTTCATCAGCATAAGCAAATCCGGTTTTCTCGCCGCTGTGAGCACGAATGCCGACACCTTGTTCGGTGTGAAAATTGCCGCCCCGGACAATGCCATCCTCCAACGACCAGGATTCACGACTGAGCTGCTGAAAATACAGCTCCCCGGCGTCGATCGACTTGCCCATGAGCACGTCCAGTGCCTGTTCGAGTTGTCTGATATCGACACCAGCCGGTGTGAGTATGGATTGCTGGGCGAGCTGCAGCGAGTTTGTTTGCATAATTATCAATCTTTGATCTTGACGGTTGGTTCGGGACTGTAGACGACCAGTTGCGGGTCTTGCCAGGGACCAGTGACCTGGTATTGTACTTTGCTGATGCTACTGATTGAGCCGCCGAACAGCCCCTGCAGGGCAAACCCGGCGCCGGCGCCAATCGGGCCGCCGGCGATAGCGCCGATAATTGGCAGCGCCAGACTGCTGGATGGCTCTATCAACAGACGTTGGTCATAGGTTTTGGCCACCAGATCGGTGGTTCCGGTGATTGTGATGTTGGCGGCAGGCGCCTTGATCTGCACGTCTTCGGCGGTGGCAATGCCGTCGGCAAACACAAATCGACCGCTGGCGCTGTCAAACTCCATGCCTTCGGCAAAAACATCACTAAAATCCAGAAACAGGCGCTGCGGTAAGGCTTGCAGGCTCAATAAACCCAGCGCTCTGCCTACGCCGGGTGACGCCTTTGGTATCACCCCGCGGCCGGTCTGCACATGCAAGGAACCCTGCAATCCGGCCAGATCGAAATTTTTGATGTCACCCGGCCAGCTGACATCCAGCAACATCGTGGTCTGTGCATCGCGAATCAGTTCATCATACCCCAGGCCGCGCAACACCATACCCATATCATTGCTATCCAGTCGCATTTCCAGCTGTGATCGGGTTGCACCAGAGGTTTCCTGCCAGCCCCCGGTTGCCATCAGTGTGATCATGTCCGAGCGCGCTTCCAGCAGTTGCAGCGAAACACCGTTGAGCATTGGCACCAGTTCCAGACGCACTGTGCCCAGATCAAGCTGTTCATAGCGCACTTCATCAGCGATGAGGTTCATGGTAATGCCGGAATTGCGCCGTTGCACATCTTCGCCAGGTCGCGGCAGCAGCTTGGGTGGCCCGGCAGCGTCGCTCCCGGTAGCGTCGCTCAATGATAGCCCGGGAGGTGGCAAGTAGATACGCTGCATGTCAACGTTCACCAGCAAGCCCGCTGCTTGAGTCAGGATGCTGGTTGTGCCAGCCAGGTTGGGGCCACTGACAGACAGCACCATAGCGCTGACGTCCTGGCTGTTTGCAATTCGCGTCTGACGGTTGTCGATGTGCAACTGCACCGGCCCCAGGTTACGCTGCTGCAGCAACAGCCGACCGACGCCGATATTGGTGTCGATGTTAAGCTCCAAGCCTGGTTTTTGGGCCTCACTGGCCGTTGCCACGCTGACTTGATCACGTTGATAGGCCAGCATCAGCTGACCCCAGCCCAGCGGGTCAAATGACTGCGCACGTCCACTGACCAGCACCCAGCCATCGCGGATGAATAAATCATCCGCCGCTGTACGCGCAGTTGCGTAGGGCAGAGTCGAGCCTGAACTCGCCGTATCGAGCGCCTGAAAATGCATGGATAGCGCCTTGACTTGCTGTTCATCATCTTGCTGCAAGGCCAGCGCCAGCAAACCGGTACTGGCCGTCATCGCAGCAGCTTCTTGCACCAGCGGCCCATAATTGAGCCGAGTCAGACGAGCACCCGGCCCGCCCACCGGCAACTGCAGGCTGAGCGGGTTCCGCACTGCAGCCAATTTGCTCAATGGCGGCGGCAAGCGCAGCTCCGTACCCTGTAAATCACTGTAGGCACGCACCAGAGTCTGTTCGCGCCCAATCAACAGCCGCAATTTCCACAAACTCTCGCCGGCGATGTATTGTTCGATCAGACTGGGTAAATCCAGCGCGGCATGCGCTACTTGTTGGCTGGGAAACTGTCCCTGCATGCGAATCTCCGGCCCTGCTGCTGTGCGCACCCAGTTAAGTTGTGCCGGGTAAGCCCCCCAACTGGCACTGAGCTGGCTGTTATCAGGACCATTGTCATCAAATTTGAGATCGCCGTTGATGTCGTTGATGGTGATTTGTCTGGTAATCGCTTGCACTCCCTGCATGCGGGCCTGGCCGCGCGCATACAGCAGGGTAGTCTGATCGCCAAGATCAATGCCGATTTCGGCATGTGCATTTACCGCACCGCGCAAGCTGTAATCACGATTGGTAAAACCATTGGCGGTAATCGGCATCGCCGCCAACAAGTCCAGCAATTGCTGGGCCTCGTCACCCACTTCGGCTTGCAAATGCAATGCAGCGCCGGTGAACAAATCCTCAATTTGCACGGCCACGGATTTAACCCGGGTGCCGGCCATGCGTCCGCTGGCTGCAGGCGCCAGCAATCGACCATCGATAATCCGCACTTCACTATTGAGTTGCTGCGCCGCTGGCCAGTTGCGGGCATAGTTCATTACCACATCATCCAGTTGCAATTGCAGCTGCAGCGACTGCCAGGGTGGCGCGGTTGAGTTCTGATCGTATTCCCAACCCATGCGCAGGTCTCGAATCCAGCCGCCCTGCAGAGCCTGGCCCAGCCACCTGACGGTGCCCGGCTTATCGTAATCTGGCGGCAGATAACTGGGCAGGCGCTCAGCTAAAAACGACGGTATGGCAGCCTGCACACCCGCTTGCAAGCCAAGCGCGGTGTGCTGCAATTGCGCCGCCAGATGCAGCGTGAAGTCCGGTGTGCGCAGTTGTCCGTCGTTGATTTGTGCACGAAATCCGTCCACCAGCTGTTCCAGCTGTCCGTGCAGTTGGATTTGCTCGAACAACATCGGCTCGCGCCACAGACTCGGCATCTGACAAACGGCATTGTCGGCGCGCAAGTCAAAGCGCCCAAGCTGCTGTTGCATGGTCAATTGCAGATCAAATGGACCACAATCGGTGATCCCGGTTTGTGCCAGAGCTGTTTGGAGTGCAACTTCATCAGTGGCCGGACCGGCGAGCACAGCCTGTTGCAGCAGCAGATGCTGGAGGCTGATATCGGCAGCCACTATGCGCTGTTGCTGATCAAGCACCAACTCGGTAACATCCAGACGCGTGCGCGGCTGATCGATGCTGACCCAGTCAGCCAGGGCAGCGCGCAGTTGCGCTGTGGACGGTGACGGCCTGGCGCTGTCCAGCAAACCGAGCATTCCGGCCAGATGCGGCAGCAGCAGGTTGTCTGCGCTGGCCGACCAGCCGCCGAGCACATTGCTGCCCAGCAATAACCAGCTTGCTTGCGGCAAGTCTCCAGGCACCGCCACATTGTCCAGCAACAGACGCCAGTAATCCGGCTCGTCAGCCGGCATTTGCTGCCACAGCAGCGCCACATCGCTGCTGATACCGGTGGTCGCAGACTTGTTGTCTGGCGTGCGGATAGCTGTTGTCGCGACGCTGGCCATCTGCTCGGCCTCGCTGTGGTCTGCAGCAGCGTCGAGCAGCCAATCCAGCTGCCCGCGCAGCTGCAGATAATCGTGTTCGCGCCAACCAAACCACAGTCGACTGCCAAGCTCCAGGTTCGCCAATTGTGCCGCCCAATCTTCCGACAGCTGTTCGGCAGGCAGCAGCGCCAGCCAGTCAGACAATAATTGTTGCTCAGCTTGCAGGTACCCTTCCACGGCCAGACCCGCGCTGGTGAAACGCAGTTGCATGACCAGCTGCAAGCCGGGATCTCTGGTAGAGTCTTGCTGCTCGCTCTGCTGCATGCCCAGGCTGGCAGTAGCATTGAACATGGGTCGCAATTGCATCTGCAAGCCAAATCGGCTGTGCTGGTCCTGGGCACTGACAAATGCCGGCTCTGGCTTGCGCGGCAACTGCTCGGGGCGGTGGGCCAGTTGTTCCAGCGGGGCACGCCAGCTTGCTGCAGTCAGGCTGGTCAGGTCGGCGTGGTCAATCTGTAACCGTACTGGCTCCTGTGTGCCGGTGGCACTGACTATGCGCAGTTCCGAGTCCACCAGGCTCAGATCGCCACGCTGCAGCAATGCTTGCAGGGTCTGGTTGCGATTCTGGTCGCCACTCTCTTCCGCAATTGATGCGGCAGAAAGTCCAGACACAGTCCAGCCGCCATCAGCTTGCTGGCGCAACTCAACCCGTGCGCCGATAATTTCCAGCTGCAACGCATTGAGCCCGGCTCTGAGCAAGTCGGCAGGGCGCAGATAAATTCGCACCTTGCCCAGATACAACTGGTCAGCTGGCGGCCCGAGGGTCAGACCCTCCAGCAAAAAGTATGGGCGTGCACCCTGCCAGCCGGCGCGCACTTGCGTCACGCTGACGCTGGTGTCCAGTTGTTGTTGCAAATAATCAACCAGCTGGGGCTGCAGTTGATTGGCCTGCGGTGCCAGCAAGCGCGCCGCCGATAATATCAGCGCCACCAGCAGTAACGGCCAGAAGCTGCAATGAAAACAGAGTCGATAGAACCAGCGCATCGGGCTTATTTCAAGACCACATCAAACTGTTCTTGCAGATAATGATCATCCGGTTGAAAACGAATCTGTTTGTGAATGGATGCTTCAATCTCTGCGACCACAGAAGTGTATTCATCAAGCATTTTCTCAACCACATCCACTGCGGCAATGACGATGATCTGCGGCGCATCGAACTGCCGCACAGCGCGCGTGATCTCACGAAATATCTCATAGCAGATGCTATCGACGGTCTTCACACGGCCGCTGCCTACACACACCCGACAAGGCTCGCAAATACGCTGTGCCAGGCTTTCGGTGGTGCGTTTGCGGGTCATTTCCACCAGCCCCAGCGGCGAAAAATCATGAATCACGGTATGCGCATGATCGGATTTCAACCCGCGCTCCAGCGTGTCCAATACCTGCTGGCGATGTGATTGCTCCTGCATGTCGATAAAGTCAATGATGATGATCCCGCCCAGATTACGCAGTCGCAGTTGTCTGGCGATGGCCTGAGCCGCTTCCAGGTTGGTGCGAAAAATGGTCTCCTCCAGATTGCGATAGCCCACATAGGCGCCGGTATTCACATCGATAGTAGTCATCGCTTCAGTTTGGTCAAAAATCAGGTAACCACCGGATTTCAGCTTCACATCCCGCTTCAGAGCCAGATCGATTTCTGCATCCACCCCGTACAGATCAAAGATGGCGCGCTCGCCCTGATACAAGCGCAGACAATCAGACCAGCCATCGATGAACTTGCTGGCAAAATCCCGCATCATCGCCAACACTTCAGGCTCATCCACCAGCACCCGCTCAACTTCGGTATGTATGCGATCACGCAGCGTTCGCAACGGCAGCGTCGGCTCTTCATAGATGCAACTGCCGGCGGGCATGGTTTGCTGGCGCTGGTGCACCACCCGCCACAGGCGCAGCAGATAGTCCATGTCAGTCTGCAGCTCCAGATCACTGGCGCCTTCAGCATTGGTGCGCGCGATAAACCCCATTGCCTGACCCGTTGACTTGAAATACAACGGGGTCAGGCGCTGCGCATGCGCGGCCAACTGCGCTCGCAGTCGCTCGCGCTCGTTGTCATCTGCAATGCGCAGGGACACACCGATGGAGTCAGCCATGGGCAGCAACACCAGCAGGCGCGACGGGATACTGATTTGTGCAGACAGTCTGGCACCCTTGCTGCCAATGGCGTCCTTGATCACCTGCACCATTAGTTTCTGGCCACTTTGCAGCAACTCGGTGATACAAGGAGCCTGAGCTTCATCGGCCGATTCCAGCACAGCTGCAGTCACCGACCCGCCGTTGTCATCGGCGGCGAGGCTGGCTTTTTCCGCCACGATGTCGCGCACATGTAAAAACGCCGAGCGCGGCAGACCAATATCGATGAATGCAGCCTGCATGCCGGGTAGCACCCGCTGCACGGTGCCCATATAGACATTCCCGACGTGACTGCTGCGGTGATCACGTTCGACGTAAACTTCTTGAACCACGCCGTTACTGATCACGGCAACGCGGTTTTCGCCGGCGACCGCATTGATGAGAATTTCGTCAGCCATATGTATCTATCGTAACCAGAGTTGACCAGCGCATCAGCGCGAGCATGACTATCGCTTGGGTCGTAATCAGTGTCAATACGGCATTAGCTGCACGCTGCGCAACAGTGCTGCAGTTTCAGCCAGCGGCAGCCCCATGACCCCGCTGTAACTGCCGTCGAGATGGGTCACAAATGCGGCCGCGCGACCCTGAATCGCATAAGCACCAGCCTTGCCCATGGGTTCACCACTGGCGACATAACGGCTGATCTGCTGATCAGTCAGCGGCATGAATGTCACCGCGCTGGTTTGTACCAGCGTGTTGAGCTGGCCGGCGTACAGCAGGCACACGGCTGACAGAACCTGGTGACGACGTCCCGACAAGCGGCGCAGAAAAGCGACCGCCTGCGCTGCATCCACAGGTTTGCCGAGGATGGTATCGGCCACCACCACCGTGGTATCAGCTGCGAGAATACATGTTGTGACCGCGCTCGTTGCATCGAGCCGGGTCGCTATGCCCTGGGCTTTTTCCTGCGCCATGCGCGTGACATAGGCCAGCGGCTGTTCATTGACCCGTGGTGATTCATCGATGTCGGCGACCTGGACTTTAAACTGCAGCCCCAGCTGCTGCAACAATTCCGCCCTTCGAGGCGACGCAGACGCCAGTAACAAGGCATCACCAGCAGCATGCAGATTGCTATGCAGCACCTGCGACTGGCGTCGATCATTTGTCGTCATGCCTTGCCGCCACGGTGATAGGGATGGCCTTGCAGTATCATCGCCGCACGATACAGCTGCTCGGCCAACAGCACCCGCACCAGCATGTGCGGATACGTCAATGCGCCCAGCGACCAGCATTGTGCGCAGTTTTGTATGACCTTCGACTGCAGTCCCTCGGCACCACCTATCAGAAAACTGATGTCCTGGCCCATTTGTTGCCACGCTTGCAACTGCGCTGCGAGTTGTTCCGTGGACCAGGTCTGTCCACGACTATCCAGCGCCACCCGATGGCAGTTGCCGGATTGTTTCAATAAGGCGTCGGTTTGTGCGGCAGGGCTGGCCTGCTTGCCGCTGGCGGGCAGCTCCCTGAGCTCCAACGGCATCGATGGCGGCATGCGCCGGGTATAAATCTGCCAGCCGGTAGCCATCCATTCCGGCATCTTCTGGCCGACGCTTACCACCTGCAAGCGCATCTCAATCAGTGGCTTGTGGTATCTGGTCCGGCTGCACTTCCCACAGGCTCTCGATGTTGAAGAAATCACGTATTTTCGGCAGCATCAGGTGCACGATAATGTCACCCGTGTCGATCAGCACCCATTCGCCTTCACGCTCACCCTCGACCCCCAGCGGCGGCGTCTTGGCTGCCTTGAGCTGCATGATCAGGTGGTCTGCCATGGAACGCAGCTGACGCGATGAACGACCGCTGGCGATGACGATGTAATCGGCAATACTGCTGCGCCCCCGGATGTCAATCACTGTGGTTGCTGTGGCCTGATCCTCATCGAGTTGCTGTTGCACCAGCTGCAGTTGCTGACTGACGCTGGTGTGCGCAGCCTGGCTGGTGGGCGATTGTCGGGCGGAATGGGAAGCTTCTTGCATCATCTACGATTGTCTCACCGAATTGGGCAACGAGCAGTTCGATCCAGGCGCTGGCAGCGGCTGGAATGCGATACTACATGGATTGGACGGAAATACCTGACACTGGCACTGGCACATGCCGGATGCGCATGTGCTGATGATTGGCAGTAGTTGACTTTCAAGCGGTATGCATGTGACTGGACATATTCATATTCTAGCAGAATAACCGCTGCATGCCGCCATGTTGCTAATGACTGCATCAGGCAGTCGATAATTGCCGACGCAAATCAAACAGGCAGATACCCGTGGCGACTGAAACATTCAGGCTGCTGATACGACCATACATCGGCAAGCTTGCCAACTGATCGCAATGCTCCATGGTCAAGCGCCGCAGCCCTTTCTCTTCGCTGCCCATTACCAACAGTGTTCTGGCCTGTGGCGTCACCTGGGCCCATCCGGTCGTGGCAGCATCACTGGTACCAATGATCCAGCAATGCTGCTGTTGGCAAGTGCGCATGGCCCGCGCCAGATTCACCACCTCACAGATCGGCAGTAATTCCGCAGCTCCGGCAGCGGCCCGGCGAGCAACGGCAGTCAAGCCGGCTGCTCGTTGTCTGGGCAACAGCACCAGCTGCACACCAGCCGCTTCGGCGCTGCGCAGGCAGGCACCAAGATTGTGCGGATCCTGAACCCCGTCCAGCATCAACAGTAACGCTGGTTCCTGCAGCTGTTGCAGCAGTTCCGGCAAATCTTGCTCGCCGTGAAGATTGTCTGGCTGAAAATCAGCGACCCAGCCTTGATGCAAAGCAACTCCTGCCAGCTTGGCCAGCGCTGCGGGGGTGCTCTGCTGCACTCGAATCCCGGCCTGTGCCGCCAGCTGCTGCAATGCTTCACTGCGCTGATCGCTGCGATCACGCGCGGCCCACAGTGACTTGATCAACTGCGGCTTGCTGGCAAGCAGATTGGCGATCACGTGAATACCGCAGACACGCTGACTATTGCTCATTTGATCTCCAGTAATGCCGGTATTTGATAGGCCATCAGGTAATACCTCACGCTGGTCCGGTCAGAGCAAAGTTCAGCTTGCGCTGGTCAATATCAACATCCACCAGGGTCACCGTGATGCGATCGGATATGCTGAAACTTTGGCCGCTGCGGCGATTACGCAATTGCAGCGTGCGCTCGTCATAAAGGTAATAATCCTTGCCCATCTGACTGATGTGCACCAGCCCACTGACCACTGGATCGTGCAATTCCACAAACATCCCAAACGGCTTGATACCAGTCACGGTGGCCTTGAACTGTGTGCCGATGAAATCCTGCATGTAATCGCATATCAAGCGCCACTCGACATCCCGTGCGGCTTCCTCGGCGCGGCGCTCGGTCATCGAGCAGTGTGCAGCCATGTCGTCCAGGCGTGTCGCGACATCATCACCGGGGATGTAGCTGCTGGCTGGTTGCTGATCAATCAGGGCATGCAAGGCGCGATGCACGACCAGATCAGGGTAGCGTCGGATGGGTGAGGTGAAATGACTGTAGGCGTCCAGAGCCAGCCCGAAATGCCCCTCATTCTCAGGCAAGTAGACCGCCAAACTCTGCGCCCGCAAAAGTGCTTCGTCAATGATATGTGCATCCTCGCGGTCGGCGCATTGTGCTTGCAATTGAGCAAAGTCGCGCGGTTCGGGTTGCTCCCGCCAGGTCGGCTTAATGCCGCGCGCCAACAGCAATTGTTGTAACTCCTCCAGCTTGCGCCCTTGCGGTGGTGCGTGCACCCGATACAAGGCAGGCTGTTGGCGCCGCTGCAGAAACCTGGCGGTCGCCACATTTGCCAGGATCATGCTTTCCTCGATTAGTTTGTGGCTGTTCATGCGGCTGGTTTTTTCGATGCTGGCGATGGAACCATCTGCATTCCAGAGAAACATGGACTCGGGCCGATCAAAGGCCAGCGCACCGCGCTGCTCACGCAGCTTGCTCTGCAGCTCGAACACACTGTGCAACGCCAGCAGATTACTCAGCACCGCTGGCGCAGGAGCCTGCATATCACCATCGATAATGGCCTGCGCCTGACCGTAAGTCAGGCGCGCATGTGAGCTCATCACCGCCTTGTAGTGACGGCTTTGTTGCAGCTTGCCCTGATTGTCCAACTGCATGTCACAAACCAGAGCCAGGCGTTGTTCATGCGGTCGCAGTGAACACAGGCCATTGCTCAACGCTTCCGGCAGCATCGGGATCACCCGGGTGGGAAAGTACACCGAAGTCCCACGCTCCCAGGCATCATCGTCCAGGGCCGTACCGGGCAGCACATAGCTGGCTACATCGGCAATGGCCACCAGCAGCCGCCAACCATTGGGCGTGGCATGACAATAGACGGCATCGTCAAAATCACGCGCATCCGCGCCATCAATGGTCACCAACGGTAATTCGCGCAGATCTTCGCGATGCTGCAGCTTGTCGGGATCGATCTGCTCACCGAAACTTTGCGCCTGCTGCAGGCAGGCGGCAGAGAACCGTTCTGGAAGTGCATGCTGGATGATGGCAATTTCCGTGGCCAGACCGGCCTCATTGCTGTCATCAAGTTCGCGCATTACGCGCACGATACCGGCCTTTTCCGGCTGCGGATAGCTGACTATCTCGGCTACCACGATGACCCCGGGAGTGATCTTGACAGCCGCTTGTTCGAGTAGCTCCAGACGTCCGGTGATGCGTGGATTATCAGGCGCAAGCACGAGGCCACTGCCGGACTCTACCACGCGGCCGACCAGAAATTTTCGCGCCCGCCCCACCACCGCCAACAGTTCGCCATAGACCTTGTTACGACTCGTAGCAGAGCGGGTCTGTACCAGCACAGTATCGCCGTGCATGACTGTGGCCATCTGCTGTTCATCCAGATACACATCCTCGTGTGCCGCTGGTGTCAGCACAAAGCCATAACCATCGGCATGCGCGCTGACCGCACCGCTGGCAATGTGCAGGGACGGATTGATCAGCCATTGATCGGCCGCCGGCTGGATGACAAACTGTCTCTGCTGCAAGCCTTCCAGCAGCTGCGGTAGGTCGGTCACTGCTTCCAGTTGTTCAGCGCATTGACGTGTGGACAAGGCCTGTTCTGCTGCCGCCAGTACAACCAGAACTTGCTGCGCCTGTGGATCCAGTTCCACCATGCTTTGCTGCAGACGATTAGGTTGCAGGCGACCGCCGTCGCGTTGACGGCGAGCGTCTCGATCAGCCCGGGGGGATTTGGATCCCCGCCCGCTATCGCGCTGCTCAGGCCTGGCCTGACTGTTGGCTTGCTGACGTTTGCCCTGCTGCTTTTTGGGAGACTTGGCATGGCTTGTCTGCTGATCTTTGTTGGCTTGTTGTCTGGGTTTTTTTCTGGTCATAATCTGGCTAGTCAATGGTGTTTGTGTCAGCGGTCATGCAGCAATGTTGATTGATGTTCGCCCCATGACAGGCTGGAGTAGCTCATTCCCCGCTTGCACGACTCAGATCGAACGCGCACGTTACCCAATGTGGCCGACTTGAACCAAAGCAGTCAGGCATGCACGCCGCGCCAAGTTTGATGATAACGAGCATGGAAGCACTTGTGAAGACTGAGCTGTCCTATCCCGTTCATGAAAGAGATGACGAACAGGCAGAGCAACGAAGGAAGTGAGAAGTTTGCTAATCGCGCATTATAACAGTGTTGTCAATGACCGCACCAGAGCATGCTCACATTGCTGGTCACCACACGTGGGAATCACGTGCCAGCAAAGCCGGCGCAAGTGAACATGAAAATATTTTCATCACAATGCTTGACACTATTCGTCTGTGATTGCATCATATCCCTGTCGAAGCGGGTTGCCCCCTTGCCCGCTTCACACGTGGCTGGGGTTTCCCCCTTGCCCCAGCCACACCTTTTTATCCCCGGCCGAGGTGGCGGAATTGGTAGACGCGCTAGCTTCAGGTGCTAGTGACCGCAAGGTCGTGGAGGTTCAAGTCCTCTCCTCGGCACCATTATTTACCTGCAACTGATCTGCAGACAAAGACATTTGTCTTGCACCTCATTGCAGCTAAGTTATTGTTGGGATAAAGGATGGGTTGGGATAAAGGACGGGTTGGGATAAAGGCCGGGGTGGCGGAACTGGTAGACGCGCTGGTTTTAGGTACCAGTGGGGTATCCCGTGGAGGTTCGAGTCCTCTCCCCGGCACCATTCACTTCTTTTTTATAATACTTTAATCGTACGAATACTTGCGTATTTGTGTTTTATGTGTTACTAATAGCACACACATTAACCATGAGTCAGAACCATGAAAGCCCTACTACCCATATTGTTCATCAGCGCGCTGTCACTATCGGGTTGTGCCAGCAACGATGAGCGTAGCAACCAGGGCAGTAGTTCTGCAGACAATACCGAACTGCGCTGTGAAAAACGCTCCCACAGTGGCTCGAGACTTGGCGTTGGCAGATGCAAACGAGTCTCGGTCGAAAACGATGGTTAACAATAACCTTTAACTTAGCCCACTGGCTTCTACGGGCGATCGTCCAACCTGCTTAGTCAGCTTCGCACTGCTCCTCGAACCCCTTATGAAATAGGCGGGTTAGCGCAAGCGCTTGCGGTCAAGGCAGCAGCTTTGATTGATCTGTCTCGGTAGGACCAGGGTTCCTGGCAGACGCAGTCAGCGCGGTCCGCCACTGCAAGTAACCAAGCACCGCCAACACGGTAAACACCAGGTATTGCGCCGCGAGCATACCCAATCCGCGCCATGCGTACAGCGGTACGGTAATCACATCGGCGGTGATCCACAATACCCAGTTTTCCAGTTTTTTGTTCGCCATGTACCACATGGCGGTAAAAAACAGGCCGGAAGTCAATATATCAACCCAGTTCAACCATTCAATCTGGCGACCAAACAAGCGATATACCAGCCAGGTCACCAGCATGGTCAGCAGGCACAGCAGCAGGCCCACGAGCTTTTCTGCTCGATCGGTAGTGGTAATCTGAAGCGGTTGCACGCTTTGTGAGCTTCCACGTGACCATCTCCACCAGCCATACATGCTGATGATGGAATAGTACACATTCATGGTCATATCGCCCAGATAACCTGCCTGATAGAGCAGATAAACAGTGATGCTGGTAGCGATCAGACCGGTTGGATAAACCAGTATGTTTTCCTGTTTGGCATACCACACACTGGCAATGCCAAACACAAACACCACAGACTCCAGCGCCATATCCAGTGCCGTGGCATCACGATAGACCCCGATAAAGAAATCCAGCACTATTGGTACTGCAACCTGGCTAGTTATAACGCACGTGCAGCGCAGTGCGCAGCATCAGCCAAACGACGCCACCAGCGTGAAGCCCTCGTTGCGCTCCGGACCTGTCGAGAGCATATGAATGGGCGCACCCACCAGCTCGACTACGCGCTCCAGATAGTTGCGCGCATTGGTCGGCAAGGTCTCCATGGAGGCGGCGCTGCGGGTACTGCCCTGCCAACCCGGCAAGGTCTCGTAGTGCGGCTGCGCATGTACCCAGTTGTCGCGATCCACCGGGTAATCGGTCATGTCAGAATCCGGATAGGTATAGGCGGTGCAAATCTTGACTTCGTCCAGACCATCGAGCACATCCAGTTTGGTAATGCACAAGCCGTCCAGTCCATTGATTTTTACGGCCCGGCGCAAGGCCACCGCATCCAGCCAGCCGCAGCGACGTTGGCGTCCGGTCGTGGCCCCGAACTCACGACCGCGCTCGCCCAGATACTTGCCGATGTCATCGGTGAGCTCAGTGGGAAACGGACCACTGCCAACACGGGTGGTGTAGGCCTTGGTAAT
>JAJFKZ010000136.1 GCA_021772955.1 Gammaproteobacteria bacterium
ATCCCCGGCAACAGCAGATACACCAGGCCGACCATGGCCAGCAGGAACCCCAGCCACTGCCGTGGCCGCAGATGCTCGCCCTGCCACCATGCCATTGACAACATGCTGACCTGCACGGCGGCAAACAGCAGCAGTGCGCCGCTGGCAGCGGTCAAGTCGCGATAAGCTAACGAGAAGCCCAGTGCATACAGCAACAATGCCAATGCTGCCAGCCAGGCCTTGCCGTTGCCTGCGCGCAGACTGCAGGCTGCTGCGATGGCTGCTGTCGCGGCTCCGCGCTGGCGGAGCAACAGCAGCAGCAACAACATGACCGCACCTGACAGCAATCTGATCACGCTGAAGCTGACGGCATCAATCGCGGTGGCCGTCAAAGCCAGCCGTGCCAGAATCGAATTGGCGGCAAACGCCAACATCGCCGCTGTGGTCAGCAACAGGGCTGACATATGCATGTTGCTTTAATCATGACAGGCAGTACGGTCAAGTGGGTCTCCTTGGGCTGTCATCGCGAGCGAGCGCAGCGCGTGGAGGGATCTCAAAAAACTCTGTCACCTTGCTTAGGGTGACGGCTGAGATCTCTCCGCTGCGCAGCATTGTCATGCTGCTCCGGTCGAGATGACGAAACTGAGTAGATTGTCATGCTGCTCCGGTCGAGATGACAAAACAGTGAAGACTCTAATGCTGCTCCGGTCGAGATGACAAAACAGTGTAGATTCTAATGCTGCTCCGGTCGAGATGACGAAACAGTGAAGACTCTAATGCTGCTCCGGTCGAAATGACAAAACAGACCGCGCGGTCACCTGCTTTGGGCACACGCCCCATCAGGACTCAATCAATGCCAACCAGGCAAGCAATCAAGGCAGCCGGTCATATTCCCGCACGAATGCCGCCAGGTCATCACGGTATTTTTTCAGTGATGGCTCGTGCAGGTACATCATATGCCCAGCCGGATAATGATCCAGCCGGATCCGCTCACGCGCTGCCGCCGGCATGTCCAGATGGCGCAGATAGTAATTGGTGGCCGCAAACGGGGTGGCCAGATCGTAATAGCCCTGCTGAATATGCAGACCCAAACCTGGGTTCATGGTCATGGCCATGGCCAGATCCGGCAGCAGATTGACCGCCACCTGCTGACCACCACCGGGGGGCCGGTGGGTCCACTCCCAGTTCAGACCAAACGCCGTGGTGACGTAGGTTTCGTCCTTGCCGAATTCCAGCTCATTGTGCAAATAATCAAAAAAGGCTGCGGTATAGGCTGGCCCCACTGACGGGAAAAACGGGTCATAGTCCATGGACTCGGACAACGGATCAATGGACGGTCCGATAAAGCGTGAATCGATACGACCTGCAATCAGGCGATCATCGCGTTTGAGTTCCTGCAGAAACTGCTGATGATCAACGCGCAGATCAGCGAGTTCCCAGTATTCTGCAGTGGTGCCAGTGTAGGCAGCCAGCTGTTCGGCAATGTGGCGCTTGCGCTCGGGGTCGATGGTGTAGCCTGCGGTCAGTGCCGGCAGATACTCATGCATGGCAAACTGCTCGACCTCCTGCAAAAAGGGTTCCAGCTGTTCGGGTTTGTTTGCCAGGGCATCGTGATACCAGGCGGTGGCTGCGAAGGACGGCAAAAACAGTGCGTGTGGTAAATCCATATGATCGCCATCAACGCCGGCAGCCATATTGATGAACGGCGATACCAGTATCAAACCGTTGAGGTTCATGCCATGTCGGCTTTGCAGTTGTTGCGCCAGACCGGGCGCACGGATACCGCCATAACTCTCGCCGAGAATGAATTTTGGTGAAGCCCAGCGGCCATTTTCATTGATGTACTGCTTGATGAAGGAAGCCACCGAGTCGATGTCCTGATCCACCCCCCAGAACTGCTTGCCGTCGGCATCGCCCAGAGGTTTACTGAAACCGGTGCCGACCGGATCGACCATGACCAGATCCGTCACATCAATAATGCTGTAGGCATTGTCAACCCGGTTCGCAGGAGGTGGCGGTGAAAAACCGGCATCGTTGACGACCACGCGCTGTGGGCCAAGTATGCCCATGTGCAGCCACAAAGAGGATGATCCCGGGCCACCATTGAAAGCGAACATGATGGGGCGGTCACCGGGTTTGGAATTGCCCTTGCGGGTGTAGGCGGTGTAGCCGAAACGGGCCACGGGCTTGTCGTCCTTTTCCTGGATCAGCCAGCCAACGGTGGCGGTGTAGTTGATGACTTGACCATCAATTCGGATCTGGTGCTCGGTCACCTTGCTCACGGCCTCGGCCTTGATGGGTTCTGCCTTGTCAGCTTCGGCTTCAGCAGCGGCAGCCATCAGCCCCCACGACAACAAGGTTGCCAGTACTATCAGTCTGGAAGCACTCAGGATCTTGTACATTGGATTCTCCATAGTGTAAAAACCCTAACATAGCATCATTGTTCACCGCTGCCCACTCATCCTGACTTGTTGATCTCATGCTTCATCGCAAAGCCGCCGTTGCAGCAGCTGCAGATCAAAACAATTGACCTGCAAGCCCGGATCGGCAAGAATCAACGCATGAATAAATTACTGATAACACTGCTACTGTTGCTTGCGCACGGCTACGTCATTGCTGATGACAAGCAGGCATTACGCACCCTGTTAGATGATTTTCTGGCCGGTGCCTCCATCGACAACGCTGAAATGCATCAGCGTTTTTGGGCCGATGACCTTATCTACACCAGCTCCAGCGGCCAGCGTTTTGGCAAACAAACGATCATGGACGGGCTGTCTGAGGCCAGCGCGAAAACCGTTGCCGATCCGGTCTACAGCGCCGCCAACACCACAATCCGCCTGCTTGACGAAAACCATGCGGTGATCACGTTTCAGCTGGTTGCCAGTCATCCCGATACCACTGTGGACTACTATCTGAACACCGGCGTGTTCGAAAAACGTGATGGTCTTTGGCGCGCCACTGTCTGGCAGGCCACCAAGGTACCCGCCAGCGAAGACTGACTACCCCCAGCCATGGTTGTCAGGCGCTCAACGCCAATGCCGACACGCTGATTGCTGCCGAATTTGACGTCGCCACCGCGCGCACAGCGTTTCACTCGCTCGCGGATACACGCACAGCACAAGGTCTGGGACCACTTCACGGCGATTCGGAGATGCATAATCCGGGTCAAGAAATTGCTTATTCGATGCTGCTCAGTTGTTGCAGAAGTTCATTGGCGCTGCGCAACCAGTCCGGATCCACATCATGGGCTGCGGCATAGATGGCTGCCGCCTGCTGCGCATGCTGGCGCGCCAAATCGAATTGCTGTAGCGCCTGATACACCAGCGCCAGCGCCTCGTGCGACTTGCCAATGCGTGGGTGGTTGTCCGGATAGCCCAGCTCGGCAACCCGCACGGCTTCAAGCGCATACTCCAGAGCAGCCGCATGCTGGCCGGTATCAATGAGAACGCGGGCCAGGTTGAATAAGGAGGTTGCGGTTTGCGGATGCTCCTCGCCCAGTGTCTGGCGGCGTATGCCAAGCGCTTCGGTTAGTGCTTGCACGGCATTTTCGTGTTGCCCCAGTTTGAAATAATACAGTGCCATATTGTTCAGAATAATGGCATAGGACGGGTGCATTGTGCCGGTCAAATCTTCCTGCATGGACAAGGCTTTCTGAAATGCATCCAGGGCGGCCTCGTTTTGCTCCAGCCCTTCCAGCGCGGTGGCCAGATTCAGCCAGGTGGCTGCCAGCGTTTCCTTGTCATCGTAGCTGTGCTGCTGGGCCAACGACAGCGCCCGCTCGGCGTAATCTCGGCTGAGATCATAGCGGCCTTGATCAATCTGCATACCAGCGCGACTGCTGAGAACGTCAACACGCATCGCAATGGATTCAATGCTGGTGGCATGACCGGTTTCCAGCAGCTCCAGGGCATCGGCAAAGTGTCGATCGGAGCAGGCAAAATCACTTTCCCACCAGCACACAATGCCCAAGCCATCATAGACCTCGGCCAGCTTGAGCGGGTCTTGTGTCGCTACGCGCAATGCCAGTGCACGCTCGAGCTGCACTCTGGCCAAGGGGATTTCTCCCAGATTCTGCAGCGCATAGCCGATTGCGTAACGCATGTCGGCTTCCAACTCGGGCTGGCCTGCAAATTGTTCATCCAGCTCGGAGATGGACTGCCGCAAAGCACCAGCCAATGTCGGTGCATCGGCATTTTCATACGGATCCGCACGGCCAATCATGCCGATCAAAAAATCCTTCGCCAGTGCCGCCTGCCTGGCTTGATCAACCGCAATGTCGCGTTGAGTTCTGGCCTCTTCCACCTGCACAGCCAACTGCAGCAACGCTGCCAGCAGCAATACAAATGCCAGCCCGGTGGCGATCACAACCGGCTGATGGCGGTGCACAAACTTGGCCGTCCGATACCACCGTGATGCCCCTCTGGCCACTACCGGCTGACCAGCAAAGTAGCGCCGAATATCGCTGGCCAGCGCCGCTGCAGATGCATAACGCAGCTCCGGTTCCAGTCGCAGCGCGGTCATGACGATGCGATCCAGATCGCCACGCAGCTGACGCTGCAAGGTCGCAGCATCGGCGAGACCGGGCGGTGGAGCGGATTTGCTGCCAGCGACAGTCTTGCTCGGATCCAGCGGAACAGTCCGGCACACCACCCGTTCCATCTCTGCTGGGCTCATCCCGGCAACATGGTGCGGGCGGCTGCCGGTCAGCAACTCGTACATCAACACGCCCAATGAATAGATGTCGCTGCCGGGCATGGTGGCCTCACCGCGCAGCTGCTCAGGACTGGCGTATTCCGGCGTCATCAGACGTCCAGTCAGGCTGCCGGTCAGAGCGGGTTCGGCGTGCCCGGTTGCAACATCATCTGGCTGTAGTATTTTGGCTATACCGAAGTCAATCAGCTTCGGCTCGCCCTGCTCGGTGACCAGCACATTGTCGGCCTTGATATCTCGGTGCACAATGCCGCATCGATGCGCATGGTCCAATGCCTCACACAGCTTCAGGATCAAGCCAAGTCGACCCGGCAAGTCCAGTTTATGCTGTACGCAGTAGCGGCTGATGGTCTGGCCCTGCACCAGCTCCATGACCACATAAGGGATACCGTCTTCGGTTTCACCGCCATCAATGATTCTGGCGATACCCGGATGCTCCAGCGCCGCCAGGATGTTTCTTTCCGTATCAAAATGGGCCTGCGAGGCTCCGGACAATGAGCGCGGATTGAACAACTTGACCGCCACTTGCTGCTCGAACGCGCCGTCGTTGCGCCGCCCCAGATAAACCGTGCCCATGCCGCCCTGAGCCAGAACCCGAATCAGCTCGTAGGCACCAATCTGCTCGCCGCAGTGATCGCGAACCGGTTGCCAGACTGGCGCGGATTCGAGAAATCCCGTGCTGTCTTTCTCGGCCTGCAACAAGCGCTCAATCTGTAGCCACAAATCAGCATCGCCAGCGCATTGTGCTTGCAGCCAGCTCTCGCGCTGTGCTGGCGGCTGGTCCAGGCTGGCGCTGAACAGCTGGAATGCTCGTGCATCAGGCTTGGCCGGGGCAGAATCTGCGTCGACTGGCTTGTCGGAATTGATGTCACTGCACACGGTCAGCTTGTCACTGCAACGGCGGCTGCAACTGTAGATACAGCCAGGCTCGCGCCGACCGCCAGGCGCGATTAACGGTGGGCGTTGAGACATTCAGCGCGGCGGCGGTTTCCGGTATGGTCAGACCACCAAAATAGCGCAACTCAACCACATTGGCGTGCGTCGGGTTAAGTGCTTCCAACTCGTGCATGGCCGCGTCCAGCGCCAGCACATCCACCACTTCATCCGAGTTTTTCTGATGTCCGGTCAGGATGGTCAGGGGCGTATCCGGCTGGCGTTTGCCAGCCCGTTTACGACGCCCGCTGTCGACCAGAATCTGGCGCATGATACGGGCTGAAACGGCGATGAAATGCACTCTATCCTGCCAATCGACCTGCTCAATGTTGATCAGCTTCAAATACGCTTCGTGCACCAGTGCAGTGGGCTGCAGCGTGTGGTTGCAGCGCTCGCCGCGCAATTGCTGCCGTGCGATGCTTTTGAGCTCTGCATACACCAGCGCGACCAGTTCATCACGCGCGGCAACATCCCCGTCAGTCCAACGGTGCAGCTTGCTGGTGAGATCGTCAGCGGTCTCTTCTTTCATCAGATACCCATGCATGTGTCCACGCATCCTGCATTGATGATGTTGTGCTTCCCTGCGGGCCATCTATCCTGACCACAACTGAGAATAGCACATGCTGAGCTAACCCGGATATTTCATGAAGACGAACTACCAAGCAAAATAGCATTCGTTAAATCAATACGATATATACACATAGGCACTCTTTTAGAACAGCACGCTATGTTCTTTTCGAGCGCAGACCAAATCTGGCGTTGCAACTTGGACGATCAACCCAGTGTACTGTTTCACCCTTGGAGGTATTTTCAGCGAATCGCTGGCCGGTTAGATGCATGGCGCGGTGGCGCAGTAATGGCAGGCTCCTTTCCAGCCAGTGCAACGCCGCAGATGGCTGGCCAGCGGCTCGCCCGCAGGGAGCCCTCCGAAAGCGCCATGACCGCGTTGCAGCACTGGTCAATGGAACCAACCATTGCCTGCGCACTGCGCCTTGCCCTGACGCTTTCGGAAGGGCTCTGAAAGTGCTTCCAAGGGTGAAACAGTACACCCACCATCGCTATGGCTATGATTCTTCGGCCGATCATCCAAACTGCTTAGCCAGATTCGCCCTGCATCTCGAACCCCACATGAAATAGCCGGGGTAGGCCCTCTGATTACCTCGGCTTCCAGTTGACCACGGCATGATCCGATTTGTCCGGCAATTACGCTTAGTTAACTATGTAAATTCCAACCCAAAGGTAGGTCAAGATGAAATCATCGACTATAGTTTTGCAGCCATTTGCAAGCCAGCCACTTGCCTGTTATCAGAAGTTCGTGCGGAAGTTCGTGCTATGCCTGTTCTGCCTGATTCTGGGCCTGTCCGCTCAGGCGCAGTCGCTGCCGGATGAAGACACCGTATTGCGCTCCAGTTTTGAAGGTGACAACATCAATCCGTTGTTTCCTCGCAGCAATGGCATCTATCAGTTACCCGATTCTGCTGTGGCCAATCAGCTGCAATGGCTGCTGGATGAACTGGCGGTCGGTGAAACCACCACGTTGGCCGAGGTACAGGCCCGGTTTGACCCCGGCTTTGATTTTGCCACGATCCGGGATTTCATCAACAACACGTTACGCCCGGCCTATCCCAACGCCATCATCACCGATCTGATTTCACTGACGCCAGTGGCCTCTGTGGTGATCATCGACGGTGACAGCGGACCGACCACCTCTGGATTTCTGCAGATCAACTCACAGTTTACCGGCTCCGAATTGATCACCTTTCTGCAAGTCAGCAACTTTGGCGGTTCGGTACAATTCCCGGATGATGCAGTGCTGGACCTTGACCAGGCTGCCGACAAGTTCATGACACTGGGCAGCAGCAATGGCTTGTACATCGGCTACATCGACGGTCAGCAACAATGCCAGCCGTTACTGCAACGCAACAGCAGCGCAGCACTAGCGCTGGGATCGGTGTTCAAGACCTGGATTCTTGGTGCGGTGGCAGAAGACATCGCCGATGGCCTTCTGACCAGAGCCGACCCGGTGCCGCTGGTGGCCGCTGAACGGGCGGCCGGTGGCAGCATCAACAGTGAGCCGCTGGGCACGGTGTTCAGCGTGCAGGAAATGGCCACACTCATGATGGGCATCAGTGACAACACCGCCACCGACCATCTGCACGAGCTGGTCGGGCGCGAAATGGTCGGCAACATGGTCAGTCAATATGGTGTGGCTGATGTTGATCGCTTGTTGCCGTTTTTGAACATCAGTGAACAGTTCCACGTGTTTACCCGTTTTAATCTTTCCACTGCACTGTCCTACGTCAATGGCACAGAAGCCTTTCAACAGTCCTTTCTGGCCAGCGACATCATTCCACAAGGACCATCGTTTCCGATCAACTTTCCGTTTTTTCACGATCAGCTTCTGACCAGTGGTACCTGGGCGGCCAGCGCAGTGGATATTTGCCACACACTGGCCGGGGTGCATGCCACGGATAGCGCCAACTCAGCGTTTGCGCTGGTCAACGAAGCAATGGGCGCAGGCGTGGCACAACCCAACATCCGCACGGCCTGGGATCGGGTCTGGTTCAAGGGTGGCAGCCTGGATTCCGGCGCCACTGGCAGGCATGTACTGACGCATGCCTGGCTGCTGGAAAACAGCGGCGAATTCGGACCGTTTGTAGTGATCGCGCTGGCCAACAATTCGTCCGGCGGTATCGATACATTTGACATACAGTCAATATTGTCCAGAATTGTGCAACTGACAGCTGGCTTTGAGCCATAAGCAGATCCGGTATCATGATGCTGACATGCAGCAGTTGATAAAGAGCATAGCCACCGGCAGCCTGGCACGAACTGGGCAAGCGGTGACACCAGGCTGACTTCAAATAAGCTCGAACCACGAGGGCAAACAATACACAATGCAAGACAACCAACAAGCGGACGAGATCCACGCTGATCAAGCTTCATTCTGGCCACGCATGGTGCTGTGGTCTGCCCTGTGCATCGTGCTGACCCCGGCGCTGGTGCTGACTCTATGCCTGCTGTTCAACGGCTTCAGCGTGGGTGAAACCATCAGCCAGCTGATTGCACAAATGCAGGCAGACCGGCGCAATCTACTGCTGGTCGGACTTCCGGCGGTGGTTCCGTTTGCATTGCTGGCGCTGGTGCTGGTGATTTATCGACGCTGGCGTGGCTGCGAAGGCAGCAATACTGTGGCGACTGCAGGCGCTGTAGGTATCGTCGTGATGTTGATCTGGGCCAACGCCAGTTTCTGGCCGTTGTTTCTGCCGGGCCGCAGTTATCCGGGCTGGCCACATGGTCTGGAAATGGTCATCGTACCGCTTTTTTTCGCGCCGATCAGCATGCTGGTTGCTGTCTTTATTGCATTGCTATGGGTACGCAAAAATCGAGAATAGAATCGTTGGCTGGGGAGCACATTGTCGCGGGCCTATTGCGGAGCATTGCTGCTGCTGATCGTTTGTTTCCCCAGCGAATCTAGCTGAAACTCGCCTGCTATCGTTTGAATCGGCATCAGCCGAGGTTTGGCATGCCTGGCATTCAGGTTTTCGGCTCGATTAGCCATCATTTGAGGTTATCTGGTCAGACAATCATGGATTGACGCTGCTGATGCTACTGATAGCGTATGACGCTGGACGTGTGAAGCCAGTACATGGGATGAGGGTATCCAATCCTGTTGTCCAATCCTGTTGCTCAACTACGACGGTTTTTTATCTTTACGTGACGGAGCAGCACCGGACGCCCAAATATAGCGATGAGAACCAGTAGGCCGAGGAAAACGAGCGCCAGCGGGTCAGTTGCTATCAAGCGAATTATTAGAGCAACTGACGCCGCAGTTCCCGCAAGCGCACCAAATCCTGTTATGACCCGCAAGCCGGCCTGCTGAAGAAAGGCGAGCCCGCAAACAACGGCAAACGTAAATAGAAACGCGAGGCTGGCCGCCTCTACCAGGCTGGTTAGCGTTCCCACTGCGGCCAGGACCGCTGCTGCCGTACCGAGCAAGATCACAGCCCTATCCGGTATGCCCACTGCATTTTTGTGAACCAGTGCGGCCGGCAACTCTCCGTCCTCGGCCACCCTGGAGGTAAGACGTGCTGTGGCAAAGAGCGTGGCATTAATGGCCGACCCGGTGGAGAACGCTGCGGCAATAGTGACGATAATGAGGCCAACTGTTCCGAACGCCTTCTGCCCTGCTATGGCCAGCGCGACTTCCTTGTGCTGCACTACCTGATCCGCTCCGATCAGCATGACCGTACCAAGGGCAACGATAACGTAAACGACAATCACAACTGCGATCGCCGACAGTAGCGCACGGGGCAATGTTTTTTGCGGGTTGTCGATATCCTTGTAGTTGTAGGTCAGCAGTTGGAATCCCTCGTAGGCCATGAACACGGACGCAGCACCGAACAGGGCAGCACCGATCCCGGCGTCAGGCACACTCTGCGAGAGCATCGATGGGTCCCACTGTGTAAGCCCCCATCCAGCCAGCCCCACAAGCACGACCAGCTTGAACCACACGAGAATCATCTCGACACCGCCTGTCTCACCGACGCCCCGCAGGTTCAGCCCAATAAACAAAGCCACGATAGCAATGCCAGCCACACGTGCGAACCAGGGACCGAGTCCCATGACATACCCGAGGTACTGCCCAAAGGTGAAAGCATACACAGCATTTGTGAGCACGTAGCCGATGATGAGAACCCACGCGAGGCTACCTGCGAAACCATCTGCATTGATCTTGCGGAGAAAACTGAACGCTCCGCCTCCTTCGCCGTAATAGGCAGTCAGCTTCACGTAGCTATATCCTGCGGCAAAAGCGATGAGACCCGCGGCTGCGAAGCTGAGCCATGCCCATGCACCAGCGATCCCGACAACCACACCAAGTGTCGAGAAAATACCGCCGCCGACCATGCCGCCAACGGCCATAGACCATGTCGCGTTGAAGCCAAGCTTAGAATTAGACATGATTCTTGTTAACAATCGACCGAGTGCATGCGATTGTTATGCTCAAGCGAAATCTCGGCAAATCTCGGGGGCCCCACAGTCCATAGTCATTATCCTACAGTATTTTCAGCCTATTGCCATAGCCCGGCATATCCTCCTTCATACATGAGAACGCCAGACAACATCTGATTTAGCCATTACGCCTCCTAGAACAGTTCCGGTTTCGTTATAAACCGCGATTGGCGAATCACGTAACACCCACTCTCCAGAGTGGATATGCCCACACAGGGCATAGCTGCTGCGGCCCGTTTGCTTCCCCATCGTAACTAGCTCACATTCCATCAAGATTTTCCAATCGGCGATCAGACCAGGTATGGCATGCCTGGCATTCGATTTTACTGCATGATCAGGCTTTATTGGAGATCGTCTGGTCTGACAACCATGAATTGACACTGTTGATGCTGCTAATAGCGTATGACGCTAGTCGAGCTTTAGTTCACCCATAGGGTATGGGTGTCCAGTTCTGTTTTTCCAGTTCTGTTTCCTCCAGTTCTGTTTCCAGTTCTGTTGTTCTGTTGATATATCTCAATTATTCCCTATTGGAATAGACTTTAGCGTATTGAATGGATCACCACCACCCAGACAACGTGGATCATCAACATGACAGAGACCGCCAATTACTGGTCCGATCGCAGTAATATCCAAATATTCACCTGCGGAACCATCCACTGGTGTATCCACACATCCGGGTGTTCGCGCATTGGGGAGGCAAACATCAGGACAGACATTTCCGCCTTCTGTTGAGCAGGCCCTCTGACCGCGTGTATCATTTGAATGGCAGACAAAATCTTTCCCTCCGGCTTGCCCTTCAGTTATGCGACAATTCCCTCCTGTCGCATTGAAGACCGGATCCGTTAGACCTGTGATGCACGCACTGAGATCAGAACTCACGCCGCATGTATAAACATCAGCATTGATCCCCGGTGCGGGTCTACAACGTGGATCTTGAAAGCCAGATGGATTCCCACCTTCGGGATTGGGACGGGGTTGGGAGCCACCATTGTTGGCACCAGGTTGAGGGTTGTCCGCCTCCCGCCGACGGCGAGCTTCCTGCTGACGAATAAGGTCACCTGCGTCAGGCAGATCGTCACGAGAAAAAACGGTGCTCTTCAGTGGAGTAATATCTATGTGAGAAAAAATTACTTTTGCTACGTCTATTACTTCTCGAAATAATGACGGAGTGGCACTTTGGAATGGAGGCGGATCGCGCAAGATATTCTGTGCCTGTTGGTCTTGCTCAAAGAAATTTCTCGCGGCGGCTTCTGGACTAAGGTCCGGAGCCTCTTCTGAATCATCATCTGTTTCGGTAGCATCCGCATCTACATCTGTATCGGGAGCACCCTCATCTTCACCTTCCATGACTTGGCCGGGACCACGCCCAGGTGAGGTACTGCAATCTGGTTCACCAATCATTCCAAGAGGAGGGAGTAATCCCCCTGATCCGCCGCCACCGCTCGATGAGTTGCTCCCATTTGAACCTGTTCCTCCCCCGGGGCAAAGCATACCGCCACCCGTAACCGATACGCGATGCATGCCACTCAAAAGGTCAGGCGTGATGGCAGCTCCCCGTCTCAGGCAATTGAATAATTGTTCGCCAAATTTTGAGGTTAGAATCCAGTCACGTGAGAAACCGCGTCGAGCGTCAGAAATGCCACCAAATCTGAAATCAATATTGCCGTCTCTGTCGCCATCCACATCGAATGTCATTGATCCATCTGGATGGTAGGTGAAATAAACATCAAGGCTGACTTCGCCCCCCCTTTGAAAACTAGTACGACGAACGATGTTGCCGAATTGATCTCCGTAAAGGTATGTACCGCCAAATTTTGCTGATCGAAGCGTGGAGAGGTCACGAACGCGTTGCGTTCCTCTCAGCTTTTCAAACGCGACCATTTTTGTGCTCGCCGCCGGGCGGCCTGGATAAGCACCCTTCGAAATAAATTCACGCAGCGTATAAGTTTGAAGTCCGCCAAGGCCTGCGGTCTCAATATTATTCATCTCTCGCTGAGTAATCCTGCCAATCGCACGAGCGGTGTGTGTCGATCTTGACCTATCGACGGATATCGGCGACAAAGCCACGCTTGGTAGACGGACTGTGCTTGGAAATTCAATATTCGTCCCCGGTTTACCAAGCGGCCCTTGTCTTACTAGATTCAATCTTTGATCATCCGTGTTCGCACATGAGTAGACCGTGACACGGCCTCCTTCACGGTTATCAAGCCCTGCGTGTACATTCAGGCACTTACCACTGCTCACATTGCGCAACTGGGTTGACGAGCCCGCAGCAGCGTCGACAATGGTCCAGAGTTGATCTGGATGTGCGGAGCAACCAGCAAACTTGACGACACCACCTTCACGATTATCGGTGCTGGCTTTCAGGTTAAGGCACTTGTTGCCATCTGGTGTCCGCACAGAGAGATTGTCGCCAACAATTACGACATTGAATATCTGACGGTCGGCGCCTGTGTTTCGACGCGAGCGTGAACAAGAACGAACTTCAGCATCAACAACTCTGTCGCCAGTGCTTTCAGGTATCGTCAGACATTTGTTAGTCGTAACATTTCTTATGAAGCCATTTCGCTCCTGCGCTTGCGCTGAAACGGGGAGTAGAAATACCTGCGAAATAAAGCCGATAGCCATGAGGCTGGAAGTATATTGTATTTGCATACGTGCTCCTTTTCATAATGATCGAACCCTGAATTGATCAGATTTACATTTCAAAGCTCTTAGTTACTATCGCCGCAAATATTTCGACGTGGGTACTACACCGTAGCAACTCTATTCGATCGTGATCTGCAATTCGACAAACGCCTTGATATCACCTTCAAATCCCTCGAGCGAAATTCGTTCGCCCAATCCTCCGAGATAGTTTTCTCCGCGTTGCACGCCGTCTATATCGCCAAGGAAAATATCGCCACTGGCCGTGTCCACATATAATTCAATTGCCTTGATAGTTGGAAAGGGATTGATGTCCACAGTTTCATCCGTGCGCTCATTACGTGACAGGCCATCGTCATCTCTTAGCATAAGATATACTTTGGCGAAGGGATCGCCTGCAGATAAAAGGTGTCGAAATTCCCAAGACGGGAAGATATCGTTGTCATCCTCTTCTACCGTGCCGCTTTTGCGTCGTTCAGTCGGGTTGGAACGCGCACCGGGGCGCCAATCCCAACCACCTCCAATCTCCGATTTCATATAAAAATCTATATCATGTTTAGCGCCCCCATCCCGGTCGTTCGACTGCACTCGATTGATTTGTACCTTGAGCGTGCGAAGTGTTGATATTGGGCGTGCTCGCTCTTCGTAATAATCGTAAGGGTAAAGAAAATTTACTCCGTCAATATCGGTAGGCGACAATTCACTGCTACGAGGTACCGGCGCTCCATCGGAAACTCTAACGATCGTGGGCTGGCCATTTTTTGAAAAGGCAAAGCCACCATAATGCATTATTGATGTAATATCATACGGAGTAACCTGAACCGCATCTGATTCGTGCATTTCAAAATTGCTTTTCTCACTGTCAACGATGTTATCAAAATTGATGCGAATAAATCGATCACGATCACGCCTGGCTTGCTCATGCCAAAAGCCAGCTGCATGTAGTAATTCGTGTTGAATAACACTTTGGTTTGTTGTTCCGCCGCCACCGAGCTTTATTCTCTGATAGATACGACTTCGTCCAACCTTACTTAATCCACCATTGATGCTGTTGTTCTTAATAAAGTGGACATGGTTCTGGACCTTCCATTTCGGGACAATATTAAGATTTGTATTAGTATTTAAGTCAGCAATCGCCGCGAGAATTGCATCTCGTTCGCTTGTCGAAAAGTCACCACCTTCAAATGAATACGGAATAATACCGCGGCTCCAAAGCCAATTCCGATCTATGACACCATCACTCTCTCGGACGAGAAGCGGATCAGATCTATGGGCAACCCCACCCCCAGGCGCTATAACACCGAACTCTGAGAAAGTGCGACGGACAGGGTGTGGTTCTGGCGGTTCAACATCTATGCCACCGAGCCCATCTAAAATAATATCACCCTGAAATATCGGGAGACCATCAATAATTTTATATGCTATTTCTTCACGCTGATCCCTCAATGGAAGCTTGATACGTTCGCGTATAACTGGTTTGGTATTAACTGTTGCCGCAGAACTATCTGTGCCATGGCTGCTTGAGTCATTTGCAGTGAGCTCATTGCGTGGAAATCCAATATTTCTCCTCGGCATTCCAAGTGGTCCTTGTTTGGCCAGATTCCATCTTTGATCATCCGTATTCGCACAAGAGTATACTGTGACACGCCCGCCTTCTCGGTTTTCAAGCCCTGCGTGTACATTCAGGCACTTACCACTGCTCACATTGCGCAACTGGGTTGACGAGCCCGCATCAGCACCGACAAGGGTCCAGAGTTGATCCGGATGAGAAGAGCAACCGGTAAACTTTACGACACCACCTTCACGATTATCGATGCTGGCTTTGAGATTAAGGCATTTGCTACCATCAAGCGTCCGAACAGAGAGGTTATCACCAATAACCACGACATCGAATATCTGACGGTCGGCGTTTGATATTCTACGCGAGCGGGAACAAGTACGAACTTCAGCATTAACAACGATTTCTTCAGTGCTTTCCGGTATCGTGAGACACATATTTGTTGTAACGTTTTTTATGAAGCCTTTTTGCTCCTGCGCTCGCGCCGAAACTGGGAGTAGTAATAATGTTAAATTAAATCCAATCGCCACAAGACAGGGAATATATTTCATTTTCATAGTACGCCTTTTCATACTTGCAATTCTTTTTATTCTATAACGATGGGCCTACCTTCACGTGCTGGCAATACTAACTTCTCCGCTTTGCCTAGACAGAACCAAGCGCCGGCTTGAACCAGTCGGATCACTGCCGCAATTAGTGCTCCGCACATTTTCACGGTCGCGGATGGAGGTCATTGGATCGAGATGCAGCTGGTCGCCATTAATCGTTGTAATGTGATAGCTATTGATATTCTCGCATCGATAGGACCTGACGGAGGGTGCAGGCACGCTCACTTTATAAGTGATGACCACGGTGCTGCCTCTACGGAATACACGATCACGAGCGCAGTCCAATTCGCGGGCGACTGCCTTGATTTCATAATTCAGAAGTGGCCCGGAGAGATCAACTTGGGGCCATTCCTTGGCATGAATCCTTAAATAATATATGTCGTTCCTGCCCGGCTCTAGTCGCTCCAGGAACACGCTTTGGCCAGTTCTTACATTGATAGTATTGTTGGTAGATATGCTTCCGCTATTGATGCTCAAAAAAGGATTGACCTCTGTTACAAAGTGATATTGTCCGTCAGGGCCCGCAAGAGTTATCTTCACATATCGAAGCTCGCTGGTGCCATTGCGATCACCAGATGACATAGCAAGAATACGTTCCAGATTATGCAGCTCAACTCGCCAAACATTTGTTGCTGAGTCCAGCGCCTGGTTGCCGGACCGCTCTTTTGCAGGGACGACGGTTGCAACCATAGCCTGCGCATCAGCACTGGCGATAGCTATTTTCCTAGTCAAAAACATCATACTTCCCCCCGTTATTCTACGATCGTTTAGTCCGATCAGACCGCATATGCAACTCCTGTTTGAGACGGAGAACTTTAGCCGAAAGATCGATTCACTTGAAAATTATATAGGCAATTCAAGCATTTATTTTTTTATAGCACAAAATTGAACTATTGTCAAGACTGGTGTATTGGTGATCTTTAACTCTCAAATGCAATACTATGATCAGACGCAACTGGAGGTATTGCATGGGATGCTACTAGCGGCTCGCGCTGCAGTACCAAACAAACATCTTGTTATATCTACGCCATGGATGGAGCTATCATGCCATCGCTGAACAGCTTCAATGCGCTGTCTCGACCATCTCACGCGAGGTGGGTATGCAAACAGTCAAGGCTGGACGTATCATGCTAATATCTCGGCAAACAACAGGAACCACGCAGTGTATCATCGACTGTAACGACGACTGGACAGCAATTCACGCTTGCGAGCTTGTGTGTTTCACCGATTGCGCTTGTACTGATCACCACAACAGATAGAGCGTAAGCTAATGGATGAGTTATTGGATGATCCAGTCATGCGCCTATCGCACAATTCGCTGTACATCTATCTCTATGTCCTGATACGTGGTGAATATTATCGGGGGGATATTCGCGGATATTCACGGGAAACAACTCTCCAGAGCCGATATCCTTCACAGATCATAGCTGCTGCGGCTCAGCTGTTTCCCCTGCGCACTTAGCTCACTTCCCATCAAATTGACCTGGGTTTAGCGCGCCTGGCATTAAGGTTTTATCACTTAATCAGCCATCATTCGAGCCCATCTGGCCAGTTACTCA
>JAJFKZ010000137.1 GCA_021772955.1 Gammaproteobacteria bacterium
CCTGTCTCCAAGCCAACCATGTCGACACATTTTGCAGCATTGAAGGATGCAGGGCTGATTGAAGGCCGCAAAACTGGCGTCGTCATTCATTATTATCTCAACGCAACGGTGGCAGAAGAGGCCATGGCTGCATTGATGGATCTGTTCAACACAGGCAGCAAAGCATTGAACCAACAACCCGCGTCCAGCGCGTTGTCCCAACAAGAGGAGTCAAAATCATGAGTCGTACTATTTATCTCGCTGCAGGCATTATTCTGCTGACTGCCGTTATTGGCATTGCGCTCTGGCTAGCCGGCTTTCCGCCGCCGCTAGAAAGCCATGAGCATGACGGCACAATCGCACGGGCCATACTGACCTTCCCGTTGTTCTGGGCTATCATGGCAGCCGGCATCACTACAGTGGTGGTCATCGTCAAGCGCGGACGCTTTGAAGGTGGCAAAGCAGATACTCTGCCGACTGTGGGAATCCTCACAATACCACTGGTGGCTTTGCTGGCCCAGATTCTCGCACCGCTTTCCAGCTACAACGTAATCAGCGACAGGGGCACAAACCTGGTGTTCTTTGCGGCGTTGGCGCTGTTCTTTCTGATTGTCGGCAACTTTATCGTCACTGCACCACCCGGTAGCCGGGTTGGGTTTCGCAACAAGTGGACTCTTTCTGATCCGGTGGTCTGGACCAGAGTCCATCGTTTTCTTGGCCGCAGCCTTGTCATCATAGTACTGCTTGTCGCGCCACTGGCTTATCTGGTCGCCCCTGAAAATGCGCAATGGGCCCTGATCGGTGCGGTCGTTGCCGTCAAGGGTCTGACTTATCTCTATGCGCGCAACCTTGCACAGCGAATTGCACTCCGACGCAGTTCCGGCGCCATACCCTGATTATTCCACTGCGCTGACATGCAAAGGCGGGTCTTTGGCATCATCAATTTCAATACACCATCTAAACAATAATGAGGACAACAGATGATTTATCCAAACAATACAAGAGCGAGACTTAAAACCCGTTTTACATTCCTTGCTTCACTAATGCTGCTGGCTTGCGGCGCGGCTCATTCTGCTGATGACTCTGCCGCCAAAGCACATGCAAAAGGACCGGCAGTCTGGACTCTGAGTGACGAAGATACAACAGTGCACCTGTTCGGATTGGCACAGGTACTGCTACCCCATACTGATTGGCACAGTGACACATTCAATGCCATGTTCGAACGTGCAGATGTCATCGTTCTCGAATCGAATGGCTCTGACCCTGATGCGCAAATAAAGGTGCAGCAGGCGGTCCAGAAATTTGGTCTGTACTCAGGCGACGCATCACTTGGCAGTGTGCTTGACGAGTCACAGCGTAAGGAAATCAGTGCTGTGGCGACGAGTCTGGGAGCGCCGATGCAAGCCATTGATGCGCTGAAACCATGGCTCGCCTCGATCCAATTGGGTGTTCTTGCTGTTTCCAAACAAGGTTATGACCTTAACAACGGGCCTGGCAGTGTGATTGAAGCTGAGGCCAAAATGGCAAATAAACCGATCCAGGTGTTTGAAGGGCCAACAGAGCTGCTGCAGCGTATGGCCGGTTTCTCTGAACAAGAACAAATCGGTATGCTGCTCCACACTGTGCGCACACTTCGCGACGATCCCGACCAGATGGCGCGTATGAATGCGGCCTGGCTTTCCGGTGACGTCGAAGCGGTCGCTGACATTCTCCATGGCGATGGCGGGGCATGGTCAAGTCAAGCGATCTATGATTCGATGCTGGTGGAGCGAAATGCCGCATGGAGCACAGCAATTATGACCATGATGGAGCAACCAGGCACCATCTTTGTTGCCGTTGGCCTTGGCCACCTTGCCGGTAAAGACAGCCTGGTGAAAATGCTGTCAGACAAGGGCTTTGAGGTGCGGAGGCGCTAGTGGCCTTACCCTGCCAGACATGCCTAGCGGCTACGCGCTTTCCGGCTCGCTAAACATTACAGTTTTGCTAGCATCATCAGGCACATCATGAGAGATTGATATGATTGAGAACACAAAAATCACAACTGGAGGATGCCTCTGCGGTGCAGTACGCTACGAAGTCAGAGGAAATTTGCGTGATGTTGTCAATTGCCACTGCACAATGTGTCAACGCCTACATGGCAATTTTGGTCCTCATACCAAAGCACGCAAGAACAATATCACAATAACCAACGCCGCTGGCTTGGCCTGGTATAAAAGCTCGGAAATAGCACAGCGTGGCTTCTGCCGGGAGTGTGGATCGAGCCTGTTCTGGCAGCCATACGAGCAGGATGCGACCGGAATAATCGCTGGTTCACTGGATGGTTCAACTGGCCTCAAAACGATTGGGCATATCTTCGTAGGTGAAAAATGTGATTTCTATGACATCACGGACAATCTTCCGCAATATCAGGCTTCATCCAATGGCCAACTCGTCAACGATTTCAAATAAACCAGTAATAAATCAAGGATCTTGGCGCTGCATCAATCAGAGTTCTTCAACCATATATTATTAAACTATCATTATGACAACACTATACAATGAAATTGGAACACGGTACCTGCTTGGCAGGCGAACCGATCCCAAAATAGCTGCGCAGATACATGATGCCCTTGCCGGCGCTGAATCGGTATTAAATGTTGGAGCTGGTACTGGCTCTTACGAGCCTGCACATCTCAAGGTCAGTGCAGTCGAGCCGTCACAAGCAATGATAAATCAACGCACTAAGGCATCCGCGCCCGTTGTGCAGGCACAGGCAGAAGATCTGCCTTTCGAGGATGGACGTTTTTCTCATTGCATGACTGTATTATCAATGCACCACTGGCAGAATCGTAAACAAGCATTTAATGAAATCAAGCGAGTTACTCGCCATCGATTTGTCGCCGTTACCTGGGATCCTGAATCAGAACCCTTTTGGCTTACAAGAGACTATTTTCCGGAAGTTTACGAAATTGATAAACAAATTTTCCCAAGCCTTACAGAACTTCATCAATCATTTGAACACATTGATGTTTCGGTTTTGAAAATCCCTGCTGATTGCGTTGATGGTTTTTTTGGCGCCTATTGGTGTAGACCAGAAGCCTATCTGAACGAGCTTGTCAGGGCCAATATGTCGACTTTCTGGAAGATCAAAAACCTTGATGCAGGGCTTGCGCGGCTGGAATCTGATCTTAAAAGTGGCGTATGGGAGTCAAGCAATTCAGAACTATTGAATTCTGATTATCTTGATGCAGGCTATAAAATTGTTATTGCCGAGCTTGCTGGAAAATAGCTCGGGAAAAACGCTGGTCAGTGGCCTCAAATATTGAATGTTTTCTTTTGGCATCTCTGACATCCGCTGCAGCACCATGTTAGGAGACATTGTCTTGCCGCCCGAGCAGAGAAACCCCAAGCGCAGGAACACTATGTCGAACCTCTTGCTGTGAAGTGAACTCGATCACAAGCTCTGGCTTGGGACTACGGTGAACACTTACCAACCCGGCATCTCTGATTGCGCGCAGGGTGTCAGAGATAGAAGTCGGGTCAACCAGACCAACCGACACGGATCGCATTTCGCGTAGCCCGAGTGGATGATTCCTCGGTTCCGTTGCAGGCGATGACTGGACTTGGGGCCAACTCAGTACGAAGATCTCAGGCTCAGATAGACGCAGCTTATCTGCGAAGATAAAATAGTGGTCATCTTGCAGGTAGTCGGGCCGATACGCCAAGGAAGGAAACGGAAGGACCGGCTCTGCGCCTTCTCGAGAAGACAGGCATATGCCAAACGGATTGGCAGATCTGCCGCGCTCGACCCATCGATCCCAAAGTTTGCCAGGTGCCGTGAGCGTTGACTGTGCCTCACTTTCATCGTGGACCCATAGCAGTTCCAGAAACCCACTTTCGAAGAAGAACCGCCGGTTCGCCGTACCCTGACCAGGATGTGTGTTGGGTGAACCCTCGACAAGGCCTGCATCCAGCAGGTCCTCAGCTTCTGGTGCGCCAACGGATGTGCAGACGAAGAGGTGATGGAGCTTAAGTGTCATCCACGTCGCCTAGTGTGCCACACGTATAGTTCGGTTACGCTCAGTGCCAGTGTGCCGGTGTGAATCAAGGCGCGGTTCGCAGGATTTACTACGCGAGACGCAGTTTTTCCGCCAAATCCCTTACCGGTCTGGCCACCGTACATTAATTCAGGTACGTTAGTCACTTTATTCTTCCGGTGGCAGATTTGTCATTCCGCGGGCAAATCGCCACTGACCATCAGCAGATCGGTGCAGCACTGAAAATGCTCTCTGCTGAACAATAACCACCTCACCTCCGGCACGCGGAGTACGCTTGTTTCGTTCCAGCCCCCGCATAAATGCTCTATCACCTCGGACGATAAGTTCCTGGCACTCGTAGTCCTGCAAAAAAATAAAGTTCTCGAAGAAAGGAGCGAATGCCTCAGCTAAGGCCGCTCTGCCAACCAGCGGCTGCGCCCCGTGTGACCAAAACTCAGCATCCTCCGTCACCAGGCTGGTAACGGCCTCAGTGTTTCCGTCAAGAACCGCTTGTCGCCATTCATCGAGCAGTATGAAAATGTCTTGAACGTCTTTGTCAGAGGCCGAACTTCCATCAGCCAGTATGTTCGCTACATCAATACTGGCGCAACGACTGTCTGCCTGCGCACCAGATTCTTCGGTAGCCGAGGCAACGGCAATCAGCCAGGAACATACAATGCACACTATTCTGATCAGTTTCATAGCAGCTTGAAATGGGTCATCAACGTAGTATGTTACACGTAACGAACAAGCTTTGCAGTGCGCACTGGGTGCAGCGTAACCGCCATGATATTGTTGTGTATTGTTCTAAACGGAACGTTCTATAATTCCTGTTGCATAAAGCCACATTACTCAACTAGTATCAATCAGAATTGCTGAATAGATTTGCGATATACATCCCAAGAAAGACAATAATGAAACCAATAAATACTGCAAATATACCCAGTTTTGCTGCCTTGCTCAACACCATTGTCGCGCACAAAGTTATACCAAACCATAACCAACCGCGGCGATGGTCGGCTTCTGCAATTTTGTACATTACGATTGCTGCTGCAATCATCAAATAGAAGCCATAACCCATATTAGATTCCCTATGCAGAGGGCTTTGCCCGTTCTGGATTCTCCAACCCAGGTCTATAACGTGAAGCCAGGTGAAGCTCAGTTTTGAGCATCTCGATTGGCCACCATATTACATGTTGTGGGCGCAGAACTCATCTAACTGCTCGTGCCCCTCGTGATCTCGCCTAGTTCATCACCTGCTTGTCGTTCGGTGTCGCCAGAGCCTGCCCCTGTCTTGATCCGGGCTCTTGTAGATAGTGCGTTTTGTAACCGATCGCACCGGCAACGTACGCGCCGATACGGCGAAGATGCACGACCGTGAGAAACGGCGCAGATTCGGGCCTAGCGGCGTGGCAGTAGAGGGGCGGTGAATTTTGTGATTAAGCGTTAATGCATGTATACTGCTGGCTCGGGACACCTACACTTAGTCCCGACAACAGAATTACCGCCGCCATAAGTCCCCGATAAACTATGGATGCCCCAGATGCGTCACGCCAAAACCCTGCTTGTCCTGCTGCTGCTCACGATCACCACTGCGATCACTGCACAAACCATCGAAATCAGCGGTCGTCACCAACTTCAGATCGATTCGCAAACACAGATCCTCATTGAGGGCGAGTTGGTCAGCCCGCTAGACGCACTGCTCGCGCCCGGCATCAAACTGACCGCACTGGAAATGCCCAACCGCGGCGCCTTGCCGCTGACTCTGATATTCGACTTCGATCTGCGTGGCATCGTGACCTCAACCAATCCGGTCACGGTACTGGGAACACCTCTAGCACTTAACGCCGAAACCACCCTCGTCGGATGGGACTCTCCCGACGACATAGGTGCTGGTGACGCGGTTGTCGTCAGCGGTCAATTCGACATCAACGGGAGCCTTTCAGCCGGCTTTCTGGAGCGTCTGCCCGAACCCACCGCCACATGGCGCCTGGCCGGTTACGTCACCGAACTCGGTGCGGAAGATAGCCTTCGCATCGGCGATCAGTTGCTCGATGTTGGTGGCATTGCAGCCACAGACTGCACCACACCGATCAATCCCGGCGACTTCGTGATCGCGCGCGCCGACGCAATAGCAGATTTCATGGCTGGCGACACGATTGACACGGTGACGCGACTCACTTGTGCACAGCCGGCGCCGTTCGGCACACCAGGAGCCGCAGGTGGCTTGGAGGGTGTGATTGACTCGCTGCCTGCTGAGGACAGGTTTGTGCTGGAGGGACTGTTGATCCTGCACGACCAGGCAACGACCTTCGGAAATGGCAGCATTGACGACCTCGAACCCGGCGCCCTGATCGAACTGGAAGGAACCTTCATCGATGCCGTTACGGTCCAGGCCGATACTATCGAGTTCGTGCGTCCGGTGCTCCGCATGGAGGCGCCGGCTGGCCAAGCCGACGTCGTGCCCAATGAATCGATTTCGCTGCTCGGCCTGACCGTGATCCCCGACCCCCAGACCCGCGACGACGACGGCATCGTGGCCAACGGTCTGAGCCAGCCTACCCAAGTTCAGGTCAGAGGTTGGGTGGATCGAGAAGGCGGCCTGCACGCCACCCGTGTTAGAGAGCGCGGCAACCCGGACGCTCTGGATCTGAGCTTGCGCGGTCCGGTCGCCAACATCGCTGCGCCAATGCTCACAATTGTCGGTCTTCCAGTCAACACCGATTCCAGCGTCTTCGAAGACGAGTTTGGCACGCCGTTGACTGGCGCCGAGTTCTTCGCGCTCGCCACTGCTGGCGATATTGTCGAGATAAGTGGAGCACGCCATGACAGCGACGACGCTACGCTCATCGGCGGCGTGATGACCTACATCGGCCCAGTCGCGGCCCGCGTCGCGCGTGGTGGAGCAGCAGCGCGCGTGCTGTATGGCACAATCACGATGGGACTGTTCCCACAGCGGCTGTTCATCGACGGTTTCGAAGAAGCCCCGTAAGCAAATATAAGGTCGAGCCCAAGCTGCTCAACAAGCGGAAGCTTGGAAGCTTGGTGGAAGCTTGGGACACCCATGCCCTGAGAAGCTTGCGGAAGCTTGGGGCACCCATACCCCTATTCACTAACATGGAAGCTTGAGACACCCAGCCCCTATGCACAAACATGACAGCTCAGCTCCCCCTTCTAATCTCCCACTCGCTTCGCCAGCACTATATTCGGCACACTCTGCAGCTTGTTCAATGCTTCGCTGAGCTGGCTGAACTCGCGGATGCGCAGTTTCAGTCGAAACCGGCGCATGTCGATGTCCAGTTCGCTGGTGTGCATTTCGGCCACCGAGATGTCCTCACCGGCAATGACGGTTGAGATGTCCTTGATCAGCCCCTTGCGATCGTAAGCGTGCAGTTCCACATCGATCAGATAGTCCTGCTGCTGGTCGTTGCCCCAGTTGACCTGCATGATGCGTGCGGATGCCTGCTGCTGCAGGCGCAACAGGCTGGGACAGTCGCGCCGGTGAATACTGACGCCGCGGGTTTTGGTGACGTAGCCGACAATATCATCACCTGGCAATGGCTGGCAGCATTTGGCCAACTGATACATCAGATTGCCGACGCCAGCAATGGTGACCGCGCCACGCTCTTTTTTCGGTCGTGGCGGACGGCGGCGCACCAGCACCGGCTGTGGCTCGCCAGCCAGCCCGATATGTCGGGCCAGGGCGCTGGATACCTGCACCGCAGTGCAGTCACCGGCACCAATCGCTGCATGCAGGGCGGCAACGTTTTTGCTGTTGAACTGCTTGCAGATGTCAGGCAGATCGGCGGCATTCAGTCCGGTACGCTGCAACTCGCCATCCAGTGCTTCCTTGCCCGCCTGGGCATTTTGCTCAAAATCTATGGCGCGAAACCACTGCCGTAATTTGTTGCGTGAACGCGGGCTGTGCAGATAACGCTCGCTGAGCCAGTCGCGGCTGGGATTGGGCTGCTTGGCGGTGAGTATTTCAACCTGCTCGCCGGTGCTGAGTTTGTGCGTCAGCGGCACAATGCGGCCATTGATCTTGGCGCCGCGACAACGATGGCCGATGCTGGTATGCACCTGATAGGCAAAATCCAGTACCGTGGCACCAGCTGCCATGTCCATCACTTCACCTTTCGGTGTGAGCACATAAACGCGATCGTCCGAAGTCAGGTTGTGAAAGCTGTCCAGCAGGCTCTGATCGTCCAGTGCATCGTCACCGGCTTCAAGCAATTGGCGCATGATCTGCAGTTTCTGCTCAAAACCCTGATCCGATGGCGAGCCTTCCTTGTAGCGCCAGTGCGCGGCGACGCCCAGCTCAGCGTGCTCGTGCATGGCTCGGGTGCGGATCTGGATTTCCACCACCCGACCCTTGTCATCGCTGACTGCAGTGTGCAAGGACTGATAATTGTTGGCCTTGGGCAGGCGAATATAGTCATCGAACTCACCCGATACTGGCAGCCAGTGCATGTGCGCCAGCCCCAATACGCCATAGCAGTCCTTGATTTCGTTGACCAGCACGCGGACTGCGCGCACGTCGTAGAGCTGATCAAAACTCAGGTTCTTGCGCTGCATTTTGCGCCAGATGCTGTAGATGTGTTTTGGCCGACCACTGACCTCGGCGGCAATTTCATTGTCATCCAGATGCTGCTGTAACTGGCGCATGAACTGTTTGATAAAGCGCTCGCGCTGCACGCGCCGTTCATCCAGCAATCTTGATATGCGGCGGTAATGTTCCGGTTCCAGATAATGAAAGGCCAGGTCTTCCAGTTCCCATTTCAACTGCCACACGCCCAGCCGATTCGCCAGCGGGGCGTGCACCAGTCGGGTTTCTGCCGCCAGTCGGCGCGCTGCATCGCTGTCGATCGATTTCACATGGCGCATCTGTATGAGCTGATCCACCAGCACGATCAGCACCACGCGCACATCACGCACCAGCGCCAGCAACAGGCGCCGCAGCCCTTCGGCCTGACTGGCGGTATCGACTTCAACCGCCCGCCGGTAATGCCGTAGCTGCTGCAGTTGCTGCAACTGGAAGCTGACCGAACGGTTCAGATAATGCTGTAATTGAGGTGCGGCTTGCAGCTGTTCCGGTAACAGTGACACCAGGGCGCTGGTGATGGTATCGGGATCGGCTGCCAGCCCGTCCAGCAGTTGCAGGCGCTCCAGCAGTTGCGCCGGTTTGTGTTGATCGGTCTCCAGCAGTAGCTGCAAAACCGTGGTCATGCCCGGCAAGAACTGATCGGCGGCCGCAGCTGGCGCAGGCGCCACGGTCGGTTTGTTGGTTGGTGCAACGCGCGCAGCCAGGGAGTGGCTGTAACTCAGCAACCATTGCTGCAAAGCTTCCGGCAGACCCGCCACGCTAGCTGCCGCCTGCGGCGAGTGTGCTACGTGCACTTTGTCCACGTCGGTAGGTCTGCTGTCGCTGCTACCGGTCATGGTGCAGTCAGCACCCGCCAGGCCTCATCCAGGCGCTTGATCGAGGCTTTGCCGTGGGTACCCAATGTTTGCGCAAACAGCGACACTCTGTATTCCTCCAGCATCCAGCGATAGTTATCCACTGCTTCATTGTACTCACCACCAGCGGCGATGTAGTCCAGATAACGTTGCCATAAACTGCCGAGCTGTTGCTGTTTGCGCTGATCCGTCGCCGGTTCAAGCAGCAGCTTGTCCAGACGTTGCAACATGGCCTGCAAATAACGCGGGTAATGCTGCAGGTTGTGCCAGTGCAAGTCATCCAGAAAACCGGCATACACCAGATCATCGAGCTGCGAGCGCAGGTCCGCAGCGGCTTCGGCATGGCGCTGCCACAGCGCAGCGTCAATGCGCGTGTTGAGTTGATGGTAGCGCTGCAGGATCTGCTCCAGCACCTGCAGATAGCGCTGCCGTTCACTGAGCAGCTGCTGAGCTGCGTGGGCACACAGGGCCTCGAACTGCGGTCTGCTACGTACGTCGTCGGCGCGCTCGACAAAGCCGGCCAGCAATGCGTTATTGATGCTGTCGGACATGGCCTGCCAGCCGTCCAGCTCGGCTGCCTGCAGTTGCATGGTTTTGCTGAATCCAGGCTGTTTGCGCGTGTATTTGAGCTTGTCTGCCAGCGCCCGCAGCAGCAGTTCCTGCACCCCCTGCTGATGTGAATAAAGCGCCTCATCGGGATCATCGAACAGACGCAGGTGACACAGTGTGTGCGGGCCGTCATGTTCAATCATCAACGCCGGCCAGGCCGTCATGCCGGCAGTCGTGGTTATCGTTTCCGGCAACTCGTCAAGGTCCCATGCAACCAGCCGATCAATTTGCCAGTCACTGCCCTGCTGGTCCATGAACTGACGCCTGGCGCTGGCGCCGTGACGTTGCTTGAGTTGCTCGATATCTCGACCACTGTCGATTGCATTGCCGTCAGCGTCCAGCAGCACCACGCGCAGCAGCAGATGTTGCGGCAGTTTGTCCGGCTGCCAATCCAGCGCATCGGTATGCTCTCCGGTCATCTGCTGCAAGGCTGCTGCCAGATACTCGCTGATGTCATGTTGCTGCCGACCCGCCAGCTGCTTTGCCGACAGCGTCTGTAACCGTTCAATCGCCGCGCGGGCATACTGGCTGGCCGGGGAGAACCTGCGCCGCTGCGGCTTGGGCAGGCCATTGATCAGCGCCTGCAGCTTGTCCTGTTGCAGCCCCGGCACCAGCCAGGTCAGGCGTGCGTTGTCGAGCTGATTCAGCCAGGCCAGCGGCACCGTCATGCTGACACCGTCAGCATCAGCGCCGGGTTCAAAATGATAGCTCAATGGCCATGCGTGTTGATCGATGTGCATCTGCTCGGGCCACTGCTCGCCCTGATCCAGTTCGGCATTGTCGCGCAGCAGCATGGCGCGCTGGTAGTACAGTCGGCGATCATCCGGGTGGGCTCGGCACCAGTCCAGCAGCGCTTTGGTTGTGCAGATGTCTGGCGGCAGCGCCTGGTGGAAAAACTGCACCCGGTGCTGCTCGCGCTCGATCACATCATGCCGTCTACGCTTATGCTCTTCTGCTTCAAGTTTATGCAGCAAATCTCTGTTATATTTAAGAAACTCAGGTTCTTTTCTGGCTTGAAGCTGAAGATCGTCGGCCACCAGCGCCTGCTCGATAAAAATCTGTCGAGCATGCTCGGCATCCGCAGTGGCGTAGCTTACCCGGCGCTTTTCATACACCGGCAGTCCATACAACGAGGCCCGCTGCCAGGCCAGTACCTGGCCGCTGTGGGCATCCCACAACGGGTCATAGCAACTGGTGCGGAGCAGATGTGCGCCAAGCTGCTCCAGCCACTCGGGTTGGATCACAGCACAGTTACGTGCATACACACGGCTGGTCTCGACCACCTCGGCAGCAATGATCCAGCGCGGTGATTTCCCGGCCAGCACAGAACCGGGAAAGATGCTGAAACTGCGACCACGTGCACCGCTGTAAGTGGTCACCGGCTTGCGCTTTTTGCTGGTAACGGCGGGGTCAACTTCATCCCGCATCCCGACCCGGCTGAGCATGCCGGCCAGCAGTGCCTGATGCATGGCATCGAGCTGCTTGGGGGCAAGCTGCTGTTCGGCGTTGTCCGTTGACGGGTTCAGCTTCCAGCCCAGATCACGCACCTGCTGCAGCAACTGCCGACGCAAATCCAGCCATTCGCGCATGCGCATGAAGTTGATGAAATGCTGCTCGCACCAGCGCCGCAAGGCACTGCTGCCAAGCATGCGCTTCTGTTCATGGTAAGTCAGCCAGAGCTGATAAAGCGTCATGAAATCAGAGCCTTCGACAATAAACTCCGACTGCATCTCGTCGGCTTTTGCAGCCTGTTCCAGCGGCCGTTCGCGTGGATCCTGCAGGCTCAGCACCGCAGCGATCGCCAGCATCTCATGCAGACAATGGCGCTCGCGGGCAGCCTGCAGCATGCGCGCCACACGCACATCCACCGGCAAACGTGCCAGCTCACGGCCACTGGAGCTTAGTCGCTGTTGCTCATCAATGGCTTGCAGCTCCACCAGTTCCTGCAAACCGTCACTGATCATTACCGCTGGCGGTGGCTCGATGAACGGGAAATCGTTGATGTCGCCCAGGCGCATATCCAGCATGCGCAGGATCACAGTCGCCAACGACGTGCGCAGGATTTCCGGTTCGGTGAACTCGTCGCGCGTGGCGAAGTCCTCTTCGCTGTATAACCTGATTGCGGTGCCGGGCCCTAGCCGCCCGCAACGGCCACTACGCTGATTGGCGCTGGCCTGTGAGATCGATTCAATCGGCAATCGCTGAATGCGGCTGCGATGCGCGTAGCGACTGATGCGCGCCAGCCCCGCGTCGATCACAAATTGAATGCGCGGCACGGTCAGTGAGGTCTCGGCGATGTTGGTGGTCAGTACCACCCGACGCTGCGGGCCGGGCCGAAACACCTGCATCTGTGCGTTACCACTGAGACGCGCGTACAACGGCATGATTTCGGTGTGCCGGAGCTGGGCTTTGCGCAAATACTGACCAGCCTCACGGATTTCCCGCTCGCCGGGCAGAAACACCAGGATATCGCCGCGTGGATCAATCCGCTCCAGTTCATCGATGGCGTCGGCAATGGCGCGGTTCAGCCCCCGCTCGCCGCGCTCCTCAGGCAGTGGTCGGTAGCGGATTTCGACCGGATGGCTGCGGCCTTCGACCTGAACAATCGGCGCATCGTCATAAAATTCGGCAAAGCGCTCGGTGTCAATCGTCGCCGACGTGATGATCACGCGCAGATCCGGACGCTTCGGCAGCACGCGCTTGAGCAGGCCGAGCAAAAAATCGATGTTCAGGCTGCGCTCGTGCGCCTCGTCAATGATGATGGTGTCGTAGCTGTCGAAAAACCGGTCGCGCTGTGCCTCCGCCAGCAAAATACCGTCGGTCATGAACTTGATCAGGGTGTGTTCGGAAACCTGCTCGGTAAAGCGTACCTGGAAGCCGACCTGGCTGCCCAGTTCCGTGTGCAACTCCTCGGCCACGCGCGCGGCCACACTGCGCGCGGCAATGCGTCGCGGCTGCGTGCAGCCGATCAGGCCACGCTGACCGCGACCAGCAGCCAAACAGAGTTTCGGTAACTGCGTGGATTTGCCGGAACCGGTATCACCGGCAATAATCACAAGCTGGTGCTGCTGGATCGCCGCCACAATGCTGTCGGCATGGGCGGCAATCGGCAGCTGCTCATCCACCGTTATGGTCGGGATACTGGCCTGACGCGCCTGCACTCTGGCGACAGAACGTGCCAACCGCTGGCTGATCTGGTCTGCTGTCGGCGTGTTGCGGCGACTGTGTTTGCTGTGTCGATGACGCTGCCACCAGGCCCAGTCTGCCTGCATCAGTTGCTCTGCGCGATAGGACTGCTGTGCAGGTTGCGCCGGTTTGGCGGCGGAGTTCATGGCACCATCAGGTGGACGGACTGATGGACGGATGTGTTGCGGCAAACAGCGGGTACTGATCGAGTTTTTGCAACAGCGCCTGCAGGTTAGGATGAACACCTATGCTCAGGCGCTTGCGAAACAACGCCCAGCTCAGAAAACAGCCGATGCGCAGCACACCATCAGTAAATGGCGCCTGCAAATTCGGTAACTGCGGCTGCATCATCTGGTCCATGTGTTGCAGACACTGGCTGATGCGCTGCTGCTGGCGTTTCAGGTAATCGCTGGTGGCCGGGGTGACGCCATCGCGCTCGAGCAGAAACAGGTTCACCGCGCTGTCCAGCGCCGTGCTGGCCAACAGATACAGATCATAATCGCTGATGTCAGGCCAAAATGGCTGGCCACCACGCTCGCGCACATGGCGCAATATGCTGGACGAGTCGGTCAACAGCAGTTCACCGTCACGCAAAAACGGTACCTTGCCGGACGGCGACATAGCCATGCTCTGCTGATAATCGGTGTCGATCAGCTTATGCTGCAGACCGGTTTGTTGCAGCGCGATGCGGCAATGGCGAACATAGGGTGAGGTGTAACTGCCGTGGAGTTGCATGCTGATGCCTGAAAGCTGAGCCAAAGTGCATTATAACCAGTCCGATTCAAGCTGTTGCCGCTGACAAGCAGCTAGCGCAGCAAAGCCAACCAACGATACAACTTGACTGCTCATCCGGTAATGCAGTCAAACAACGCCTGCCATCCAGGCGCATTTGGCAATGGGATCAAACAAAGCCCGTCATCCCGGCGCATTCGACGATGGGATCAAACAGAGCCCGTCATCCCGGCGCATTCGACGATGGGATCAAACAAAGCCCGTCATACAGGCGCATTTAGCAATGGGATCAAACAGCGACCATCATCCCGGCGAATTTGGCAATGGGCTCAAACAAAGCCCGTCATCCCGGCGCATTCGACGATGGGATCAAACAGAGCCCGTCATCCCGGCGCAGGCCGGGATCCAGTTCAATAATTCGCATAGCGATACATGACTAACTGCAAGGCACCAGTCGAGCGTAATTCACAAACGCCCGACGAGTGGCTTGGGTGTCCAGCACCTTGAATAATGCAAAATACAAGACCTGACCCCATAACTCAACCAAAACTCACATGCCCACAAAACTCGCAAACAGAGCCAGTCATCCCGGCGCATTTGGCAATGGGATCAAACAGAGCCAGTCATCCCGGCGCATTTGGCAATGGGCTCAAACAGAGCCCGTCATCCCGGCGCAGGCCGGGATCCAGTTCAATAATTCGCATAGCGATACATAACTAACTGCAAGACACCAGCCGAGCTTACTTCACGACTGCGGAGCATGGGTGTCCAGCCCTGTATCCTCCAGCCCTGTATCCAGCCCTGTACAGTGATGTACATTGTATGATCGCATTCATGACCATATTTTGTTCTATAACGTGCAACTGTCTGCGCTTGTCAGGTGTTTTCTACAGGCCTTTCAGCGAAGTGTAGCAAAACCCCGGCAGGGTCCCAAACATGCGTAATCAACAAACCCC
>JAJFKZ010000138.1 GCA_021772955.1 Gammaproteobacteria bacterium
GCGCACCCATTCGGCGTTGTCGCCCTGGACTGTGGTCAACAACAACGACAAGCGCAGCGGTCGCATCAATGTCATCAGCGACCTGCTGGAACGACTGCCATACCAGGGCAAGAACCACAGCCTGCTGCAACCCGATCGCGAGCAGGTATTCCGCTATCACGCCGATCTCGCAACAAAACTGTCACGTTGATGCCAGGCTTCAGTTATAATGGTCGCACGGTGCACCCCGGTCAGCATCGCACTCGCGGTTATTGTCTGCCCATTGTGGCTTGACAGGTCTTCATTCAGAACACACCTCGTTTACCTTATTTTTCGCCTGGACCGGCTCTTGAATATGCGTCAAAGCGCTTTCAGGTACAGGCACTCAGGAGTTTATCCAATGTCTTTTCAAGATTTCGGCCTTATGGCTGAACTGCTGCGCGCGATCAGCGATCAGCAATACACTACCCCAACCCCTATTCAGTCCCAGGCCATACCAACCATTCTGGCTGGTAATGACGTCATGGCAGCAGCTCAGACTGGCACCGGCAAAACTGCCGGCTTCACGTTGCCGCTGCTGCAACGGCTGATGGCCAACGACAGCAAATCCGGACACCGCCATGTGCGTGCACTGATTCTGGCACCAACCCGTGAACTCGCGGCTCAGGTCGAACAGAGCGTGGTCACCTATGGTCGCCATCTGCCACTGAAGTCCATGACCATTTTTGGTGGCGTGGGCATGCAGCCACAAGTCCAGAAACTGCGCCGCGGTGTTGATATTCTGGTGGCCACACCCGGCCGTCTGATGGATCACATGCAGCGTGGCACGGTCAAGCTTGATCGCGTCGAGATTCTGGTCCTGGACGAGGCCGACCGCATGCTCGACATGGGTTTTATCCACGACATCAAGCGCATCATCAAGAGCATCCCACGGGTGCGCCAAACGCTGATGTTTTCCGCCACTTTCTCCAACGAGATCAGTGCACTGGCACAGGATATGCTGACCCGTCCGCAACGCATTGACGTGGCCCCAAGAAACACTGCCGCCGAAACCGTGAACCAGACCGTTTACCCGGTGCATCAAACCGACAAGCGGGCGCTGTTACAACATCTGGTGTGCACTGGCAAATGGGAACAGGTACTGGTCTTTGCCCGCACCAAACACGGTGCCGACCGACTTGCCAACCAACTGGATCGTGAAGGCCTGACCGCCACCGCCATTCACGGCAACAAGTCGCAAGGTGCGCGCACCAAGGCACTGCGTGAGTTCAAGAACAACCAGGTGCGCATTCTGGTGGCCACCGACATCGCCGCCCGTGGTCTGGACATCGATCACTTGCCGCACGTGGTCAACTATGATTTGCCATCGGTGGCCGAAGACTATGTGCATCGTATCGGGCGTACCGGCCGTGCCGGTCGTGGTGGCGAAGCCATCTCACTGGTGAGCCCGGAAGAAAGCAAGCACCTGCGTGACATCGAAAAACTGCTGCGCAAGCCGATCGCGCAGATGCATGCCGAAGGCTTCGAGCCATCCGCCGTCGCACACATCAAACCGGCCGGTCAGGCCAGAGCTGGCAAGCCCGGCGGCAAGCGTCCGAGCAACAAGGGGCGTCATCGCAGCCGTGCCAATGCCGGGGGCCGATCCGGTGGTCAGAAACCACAGTCGCGCCGCAGCAGATAATCTCTATCGAGGTAACTAACACCTGCGTGAGGCAATACTTGTGCAGGTGTTATAAATACAAGCCGGGATTTGTCCCGGCTTTTTTGTGTGCAAACCTCAATCCAGAACACAATGCATCGCATTGGCTTGTGGCAGTGCTGCACTGCCCGGATCAGCTCCGGATCAGTTTCGGCTCTGGCCGTGCGGCATGTTCTGACCTGCGCTTCGCCGCCGAATCAAAACGCTGTTTCGCATGACTGACACCTGCCATCCCCTGCTATGATAAGCAACCATGACCCAACTCAAATTGCATAATCCATTCAGCGGCGAGCAGGTGTTTGCTGCCCAAACTGAAACCAGCGAGGCGATCGCCAATCGTGCCGAACGCGCCCAACGGGCGAGCCAGACCTGGTCGCGATTACCGGTGCCGGAACGGGTCAAGGCGCTGCGTACAGCATTGCAGTACTTTGAGCAACATGGCGCTGCCATCGCCGCGGCGATTACCCGGGAAATGGGCAAGCCGCTGACAGCCGCCAAAGAAGAACTGCAGTACATGCTCGGGCGCGCCCGCAGTATGTGCGACTTCGCCGAGCATGGCGCACTGCAACCGCTGGGTCTGCAACGCTACCATGACGCCAACTTTCAGGGTCGTATCGAGTACCGCGCCAAGGGCGTGGTGTACATCATCACACCATGGAACTACCCGCTGTTTTGTGCCATCAATGGCAGCATCAGCGCACTGTTGGCAGGCAATGCAGTGCTGCTCAAACACAGCACCACACCCTCGGTGGGAGAGCATTTTCAGCGCGCCTTCGGCAGCATGGCCGGCATTGATGATCTGTTACAGCACGTGCTGCTGGATTTTGCCGGCTCAGCACAGTTGATCGAAACGGCCGCCATCGATCATGTGATTTTTACCGGCTCGGTACGCGGTGGTCAAGAGATTGCGGCGAGTGTGGCCAAACGCTGTTGCAACGACGTGGACCATCCCTTCATCCAGTGCTCGCTGGAGCTGGGCAGCAACGATGCAGCCTATATCGCCGCCGATGCCGATCTGGAGCATGCCGCCTTGTGGGCGGTGAAAATCGGCCGCCTGCACAATTCCGGCCAATCCTGCTGCGCGGTCAAGCGGGTCTACTGTCACGCCAGTGTCTACGAGCCGTTTATCGAGCATGCCAGAGCCATCATGGCAGCTGAAGTCAGCGGCGATCCGCAGGCGGAAAGCACCACTTTGGGGCCACTGTTCGGTGGCAAGGATGCCGTTGTGCGATTGCTGGACATGATCAACGATGCTCGTGAACTTGGCGCCACTGTGCTCAGCGGCGGGGCCAGCGAAATCATCTCTGGCTGCACTTTTTTGCAACCAACCCTGTTGGGCAACTGTGACCAGCGCATGCAGGTGATGCGCGAGGAAACCTTCGGCCCGGTGCTGCCGGTGATGGCGGTTGCTGATGACGATCAGGCAATGGCCCTGGTCAAGGATACAAAATACGGCCTGACCAGCTCGATTTTTACCCGCTCGCAACAACTCGCCGAGCAGTATATCCAGGCCATGCACACTGGCACCGTGTACGTTAATGTCTGCAATTTTGTTGATGCCAGGCTCGGCTGGATCGGTCATGGGCATTCCGGTAACGGCTCGATAGCCCTGTCACCGCTTGGCCTGCAGGCACTGAGTTCATTGCACTCGGTCAACATCAACCCGGAGCTACTGCATGGCTGATCGTGAGCGCATCGAACTGCCCCGGCATCAGAACAACACATTGATCGCTGAATTGGCGGCTATACGGCGCGATTTGCATCAATACCCGGAGCTTTCCTGGCTGGAGTACCGCAGCTCCGCAATCATTGCCGAGCGTCTGCACCAGCTGGGCTACAGCGTAGTCGCCGGGGCCGATCTGTATCAGTCCCAGCCACACAACTGGCCAGATCAATGCCAGCGTGACGCTGCCTGGCAATTGGCAGCCACCGAACTGGGCCACGATCATCCCTGGCTGCAACAATGCCGCAGCGGTTACAGCGGTGTGGTGGCCACGCTGGACAGCGGCAATCCGGGGCCATGTCTGGGCTTTCGCTTCGATATCGATGCGCTGCCCATCAGTGAGGCCAATGACGCCGAACACGCACCAAAGGCTTTGGATTTTGTCTCGCGACATGCGGGCGTGATGCATGCCTGTGGTCATGACGGTCACATCAGCGCTGGCATCGGGCTGGCCGAAAAACTGGTGTGCGCACTGCACACCGATGCCAAGGCCTGGTCGGGCAAGGTGCATCTGTTCTTTCAACCGGCAGAAGAAGTCGCCGGTGGCGGACACTGTTTCGCCGCACTACCGCAATTACAGGAGGTGCAGCGTTTTGCCAGTTTTCATCTCGGCATTACCGGCCGCCGTGAAATCGTACTGGATGCCACCTGGCTGGCAGCACGTATCGTCGACGTCACTTTCAGCGGGCACTCCAGCCATGCCGGCAATGCACCCCAGGATGGCCACAATGCCTTGCTCGCAAGCTGCACTGCGATCCAGAACCTGTACGCTCTACCACGCCACAGCGGTGGCATGACCCGGGTCAATGTCGGCCGCCTGCACAGCCACAATGCGCACAATGTCATCAGTGATCGTTGCGAGTTTCGTTTCGAGGTGCGCGGCAGCAATGATGCAGTCTGTGATGATCTGTTGCAGCGCGCACAGGCTGTGCTTGACGGCGCGGCCAGCATGCATGGCTGTACGGCCACCAGCACAGCCGTCAGCCGCTTCGAATCTCAGGACAACCATCAGGCGATGGTGCAACGGTTGCAGCAAGCACTGCCAGCCATTGGTATTCCCGAGGCGGCGCTGCGGCTGTCGTACCAGGTTCCCGCCAGTGAGGATGCCACCAGCATGTCGCGAGTGGTGCAACAAAACGGCGGCCAGGCCACGCACATGCTGATCGCCTGTAACACCCGCGGCGGCCACCATAACCCGCGTTTTGATTTTGACGAAGACCTGCTGGCCTGGGCCGTGGACGTGTTGTATCTGGTGACGCAGATCTGAGTGCGCCATCAAGCTGGCAAACAATCCGCATTAGTTCGTGAACAGATACCGTGTTGGTACGCCTGGAACAAACCATGATCAGACACAGCCTGGACAAGACCAATTCCATTTTGCTGGTCGCATCTGATGCCCCGCTGCAAAAGAGCGATTTCGACGAAATCGCCAGTGTCATTGATCCTTTCATCGCATCCAGCGGCAGTTTGTCGGGTCTGATTATCGATGCCAGCAGCTTTTCCGGCTGGGGTAATTTCGCTGCAATGGTCTCGCATTTCCGTTTTGTTCACGATCATCACCAACGTATCAGCAAGCTCGCCCTTGTTACCGATTCGGCGGTGCTGGGCCATGTTGCCGAGCACCTGGCTGCGCATTTTGTCGCAGCCGAAATCAGGCGTTTTCCTGCCGGGCAAGTGCAGCCCGCAAAACAGTGGATTATGCAGCAGGATTGATCGGCCAAGCAGTCCTGTTCGCATTTTGGGCCGTGTTGCGCCGTCGTCTAGTCGCCAAAACCGTTGCCCTGGATAGCCGCGCGGCGCTGTCAGGCTCAGATAACCCCCGACTCAAAAGCTTTCAGCACCGCCCGGGTGCGATCGCGTACGCCCATTTTCGAAAGAATACTGGAGACATGGTTCTTCACCGTGCCTTCGGCGACTTCCAGCGAGCTGGCAATTTCCTTGTTGGAGAAACCACTGGCCATCAGTCGCAGGATCTCGGTTTCACGCTTGGTCAGCGGATCGGGTTGTTGCAGGCTGTCAAAGCCGGTGTGCATGCCGGTCAAGCCTTCCATCAGCCGCTCGGTAAATGCTGGCTTGAGAATGGAGCCGCCTTTGGCAACCGTTTCAATACCCTCGACCAGTTGCTCCAACGATACATCTTTGAGCAGGTAACCCCGGGCCCCTGCCTTGATCCCGCCCAGCACCAGTTCGTCATCATCAAAGGTGGTCAGAATGATGGTCGGCGGCTGATTACCGCGAAGTTGTGATTCGCGCAACACATCCAGTCCGGACCGCACCGGCATGCGCATGTCCAGCAGCATCACGTCCGGTTGCAACTCTTCCAGAATCATCAAGGCCTGCTCACCGTCCGAGGCCTCGGCGATCACTTCGATGTGCTCGGCCAGTTCCAGCAGACTGCGCACACCGTGACGCACCAGGTTCTGGTCATCGACCAGCATGACGCTGATGGTGCCCGCCGGCGCAGTCACACGCTGTGCTCCATGGGCAAATGAACGTGCAAATTAAAACCCTGGCCGAGTGCGGACGTCAGCACCAACTCGCCGCCGAGCTGGCGCAAGCGCTCGCGCATGCCGCGCAAACCATTGCCCAGATCTTCGGCCGACGCACCAGAACCGTCATCCCGAACCTGCAGCTCCAGTTCCTGGTTTTCGCTGTGCAGTGACAACCACAGGTTGCTGGCGCCTGAATGTCGCACCGCATTGGTGATCGCTTCCTGGGCGCAGCGCAACAGTACCTGCGCCCGCTGCGGATCGGTGACCTTGAAATTGTCGGGTATGTCCAGGTGGATGCGCGGTCTGGGTACCCCGTCGGTCAGCATACGCACCGCATCAGCCAGATTGACCCCGTCGTTACTGCGCATTTCACTCACCACCTCGCGCACATCGGTTAACAGCAGGCGTGCGATTGAGCGTGCCTGTTCGACGTGCTCCAGCGCCTTGCCCTCGATCAGGTGGGTGGAGACTTCCAGATTCAGCGTCAGCGCGGTCAGGTGATGACCGACCAGATCATGCAGCTCGCGCGCAATGCGCACACGTTCGGCAATGCGTGTGTTTTCCGCCAGCAGGCTTTGTGTGGCGCGCAACTCGGAGTTGACGCGGGACAATTCGGTGCTGGTGAGTGACAGTTCTCGGGCCGCCATGGAAGCAATGTAGGCGAAGAATCCCAGCCCCAGAAAAGTTGCCCCCAGCAATATGGCGAGGGCCGGATTGACTTCCGGATTGCGCAGCACCGCCAGTGCCACCAGCACACTTTGTACGGTCATCCAGCTGATTCCGATGCGCGGTGGCGCCACCCACGGCAACAGGCTGGCCACCACCATCGACAACATGCCACCGATACTGCCTGAGGTGAACCACGAGCAGGCCACTGCAGCCAGGGTCATGATGCTCAGATAAAACCACCAGGGCCGATCCGGCAGCCTGGGCCAATGCCATACTGCCTGCAAATACACGCCACCGAACAGCAGCTCGGCCGCCCACCAGCCGACGTAGTTGGCAGGCTGCAATGGCGCATCGGTCAGCACCGGTGCCACTATCAGGGCCAGCATGGAAGTCAACCATATCACCAGACCTGCGTATTTCAGCAGATCTGAATCGGTGTAAACTGTTTGCCGGCTGGACACGGATAAGCACCAGTAAATTCAAGCGATTGACAAGCTCATTCTAGCGCCAATCAACGGCTATTGTATGTCCCTGAAGTAACAGATCAAAACCATGACAGCGATAAAAAATACTCAGGACGAACCGACCCCGGTGGTAACCTGCTGGCGGCCTTACGCTCAGGCACTGGCTACCCTGCTGGCCAGCTATGGACTACAAATAGAGCCGGTTGCCAGTGGCCAGAACATCCCCGGCAGCTACTGGGGTGACAGCGAGGCTGGCCTGATCGGCAATCGCCTGCTGTTGCGTGCCGACACACCACTGCATTCGGCCTTGCACGAGGCCTGTCATTACATCTGCATGGATGAGCAGCGCCGGGTGGCGCTGCATACCGACGCCGCCGGCGATTACGACGAGGAAAATGCGGTCTGCTATTTACAGATTCTGCTGGCCGAGCAATTACCCGGCTGCAGCCGCGCGCAGATGTTCGCCGACATGGATAACTGGGGTTACAGTTTCAGACTGGGCTCAGCGCAAGCCTGGTTTGAACAAGATGCCGATGACGCGCGTGCATGGTTGCATGGGCGCGATCTGGTTTGAGTGTTCTCAGTATTTATCTGCCCGACAATGAACCCCACTGGCACCGAGGTTCAGCGCACGGTGGCCACCACCTTTGGCCGTGGCGGTTTGGCCAGCAATAATTGCCATAGCTGCAGGTAGCGTGCCCGAAAGCCGCCCGCACAAGACAGCAGATAATACTGCCACATGCGTCGAAAGCGCTCGTTATAGTGGTGCTTGAGTTCATGCCAGTGCTGTTGAAAGTTGCCATGCCAAGCCAACAGGGTGCGATCATAATCCGGCCCAAAATTGTGCAACTCTTCGAGCAACAGCAAGCCCTCGCTGGCACGTGACAGCTGCGCCAGTGAAGGCAGATGCGAATTGGGGAAGATGTATCTGCTGATCCATGGATCGGTTTGTTTGTCGCTTGTGTTGGCGCCGATCGTATGCAGCAAAAACAAGCCCCCCGGTCGCAGGCAGCGCTCGACAACCTGCATGTAGGTACGGTAATTTCGCCAGCCCACATGCTCCACCATGCCCACCGACGCAATGCGATCGAAAGGCTCATCCAACGTCCGGTAATCGCTGAGACGGATTTCCACCGGCAAGCCTTGGCAACGCTTGCGCGCCAGTTTTGCCTGTTCCGTAGAAACGGTAAGACCCACTGCTGACACTCCATAATGCTCAGCTGCGTGATGTATCAGGCTGCCCCAACCGCAGCCGATATCCAGCAGGCGCATGCCGGGTTGCAGCCCCAGCTTGCGGCAGATCAGGTCCAGTTTGGCCACCTGGGCCTGATCCAGGTCGGTGGCATTGACCCAGTAACCACAGGAGTAAACCATGCGCTGATCGAGCATGCACTGGAACAGGTCGTTACCGATATCGTAATGATGTTGACCGATCACATAGGCACGTCGGCGCGACTGCACATTCATCAGCCTGTGACTCAAGGCCATGGCCAGTGCCTTTGGGGAGCGCCGCAATCGGGCGGGAAGAGCCAGCGCCAGCAGCCGCGCGAAACACTCATCCAGCGCTGCGCAATCCCACCAGCCAGACATGTATGATTCCCCGGCACCAAGTGAACCACGCGCCAGTAGCTGGGCGTAAAAGCGCTGATCATGAACCTGAATATCAAACGCCTGCTGACCGCCGATCTCGACCCCCGCTTCGGCGAGCAAGGCGCGTATCGCTGCTTGAGCACGCATTACCATCACCTCTCTTCGCTACTTACTACTGCCTGACATATTCCCATAGCAGCCACACCATCATGGCATAGAGTGCTGCCAGCACATCATCCAGCATGACCCCAAAACCACCATGCACATGCCGATCAGCATAGCCGATCGGCCATGGTTTGATAATATCAAACAGACGAAACAGGAAAAATGCCAGCAGCCAGTGGCTCACGGAAACCGGCACCACCAGCAACACCAGCCACTGGCCGATGAACTCATCCACAACGATGGCACTGTGATCATGGCGCTGCAGCTGGCTGCAGATGCGATTGGCAGCCCACACACCGAGCACGAATACCAATGCCATGCTCACGGCTACACTGATGGCCAGCGGCAACTGTAACCAGGCTTGTAACTGCAGCAACAGCCAGGCCAGCAACAATGCCATCAGGCTTCCTGCCGTACCCGGCGCGATCGGGCTGAGCCCGCTGCCAAAACCGATTGCCAGCCAGCCGGCCGGGGTCGTCAGTGCCAACCGGATCAGCGCCTGACGCTCACTTGCATCAGGCAGCAAAATGTTCCCAGCCTTGTTTGTCTGCCGTCAGCACCTGGCCTTGCGCATCCACACAGCGTAGTTGTGTGCCCGCAGTAATGCTACCGATATCGGTCAGGGCGATACCGAACTGTGCTGCCGCGTCCATGGCCAATTGCAGCTGCTGCTCCGGTACGCAACAACACAACTCATAATCATCACCGCCGCTGAGCATGCAGGCCAGCTTCTGATCTGCCGGCATGGCCGCAGCCTGCAGTGCACTCGATTGTGGCAGCCGTTCGGTGTGTATTTCTGCACCGACGCCGGAGGCGACCAGCATGTGTTGCAGGTCAGCCAGCAGGCCATCGGAGATATCAATCATGGCGCTGGCCAGAGTACGCAGACGCAGCCCCAGTTGCACGCGTGGTAGCGGGCGTTGCAATCTTTGCAGCAGTCGTGGGTCCACGGCCAATTGCTGTCGTGACAGCTGCAATGCTGCCGCAGCATCGCCGATACTGCCACTGACCAGCACATGATCTCCCACCCGCGCACCGGAGCGCAGTACTGCCGCAGCCGCGGGTACACTACCCAGCGCGGTGATGGTCAAAGCCAAAGGTCCGCTGCTGGTATCGCCACCGATCAGTTGCAGTTTATGTTCATGCAGCAATGCTGCCATGCCGGTCAGCAGTTCCTCCACCCAGTCAGCACGCCGGTCGGCGCTCCACTCGGCAGGCAGGGTCAGGTTCAACAGAAGCCAGCGCGGTGTTGCCGCCATGGCGGCCAGGTCACTGAGATTGACGGCTATAATTTTGTGGCCGATATCGGCCGCCCGGTCGCTGGGTAAAAAGTGCACGCCGACATTCATGCTGTCGGTGCTGATGACCATCTGTTCATCCGCCGGCAGCTGGATGATGGCTGCGTCATCGCCAATACCCAGCAGCAATCCTGGCGCGTTGACAGCTCCAGCCTGTTGCTTGATCCTGGCAATCAGATCAAACTCGCCGGTCATCAGTTGAATTCGGCAGCTTCCAGGGTCCTGACTGTTCTGGCCAGTCCATCCAGCACACCATTGATGAAGGTATGACTTTGTTCTGCACCAAAGCGTTTGGTCAACTCGACCGCCTCATTGATGACCACTTTGACCGGAACCTGTAGCTGCTCGCACAACTCCACCCAGGCCAGCGACAAAATCGCACGTTCCATGGTGTCGAGTTGCTGCCAGGCGATGTTCAGAAACGGTGCATATTGAACGGCGATCTGCTCTTGTTGATTGCCGGCGCGGATCACCAATTCACGAAAATACTCAGCGTCGACCTGACTGAAGTCCTGCGTCAGCAGAAACTGTTCGACCACGACACGCGCGCTGTCAGGATTGATTTGCAATTGGTACAAGGCCTGCACCGCACGCTGGCGAGCCAGATGCCGGGGACGATGTGGTGACGGAATTCTGGCCATGCTCAACTCGCCTCAACTACGGTGCTGTCCAGTTGCGCGTACAAGGCCACCATTTGCAGCGCCGCATGGGCTACTTCTGCGCCCTTGTTATCGCCATCCAGCGCTGCACGCTGCTTGGCCTGCTGCTGGTTTTCGGTGGTCAGTACGCCCAGTAATACCGGGATACCGTACTGCGTTCCGACCTGACTCAGACCATGCGCACAGCTGCCTGAAACGTATTCAAAATGTGCGGTTTCACCACGGATCACCGTTCCCAAAGCGATGATCGCATCAGCCCGCCCACTACCGATGACGCTGGCCGCAGCCTGCGGCAGCTCAAACGCGCCGGGTACCCGCAGCACTTCGATGTTGTCCGCAGCAACGCCGGCCGCCAGCAGGGCGGCGCGAGCGCCTTCGATCAACTGGCTGACGATGGCGTCATTGAAGCGTGCTGCCAGCAGCACGTAATGCGCCTGCCGGGCAATCTCATTAACTGGCTCCACGGCGCCACGAACCCCGCTCATGAGAGGTGGTCTTGCGGTGTGGAATCCACGTATTCTGTCACTTCCAGACCAAAGCCGGACAGGCCGAGAAAGCGTTTCGGCGAACTCAATACACGCATTTTACGAATACCCAGATCAACGATGATCTGTGCGCCGATGCCATAGGTGCGCAGTTCGCTGGCGGCGGCGTTATCACCGTCAGCGTGCTGGCTCGCGGGACGTTGCTGCAGTGTCGCCAGACGTTGCTCATCGGATTCCTGATTCGCCAGCACCAGCACCAGGCCAGAACCATGTTGCTGGATTTCACGCATCGCCACCTGCAACGGCAGGCCAAAGGCTGGCGCGTGCAAACCGAGCACATCGCCCAGCATGTTTTGTACATGTACGCGCACCAGAAACGGCTGCTGCGGATCCGGCTTGCCTTTCAGCAGTGCCCAGTGCAGACAGCGGTGAATGCTGTCACGGTAGGCAATCAGGGTAAAATCGCCATAGGCAGTACTGACCTGCTGGGTGTGCACGGCTTCCACACTGCGTTCGTTGTGCAGTCGATAACGGATCAGATCGGCAATCGTGCCAATTTTCAAATCATGCTCGATGGCAAAACGATGCAAATCCTTGCGCCTGGCCATGGTGCCGTCTTCATTCAGGATCTCCACCAATACCGCCGCAGGCTCCAGTCCGGCCAGCAAGGCCATGTCCACAGCCGCCTCGGTGTGCCCGGCGCGTGTCAATACGCCACCTGGCTGTGCCATCAACGGAAAAATATGCCCCGGCTGGGTCAGGTCTGCAGCACCGGCATCCGGCTTGACCGCGGTGCGAATGGTGTGCGCTCGATCGTAGGCGGATATGCCCGTGGTCACGCCTTCGGCTGCTTCGATGGAAACGGTGAAGTTGGTCGCAAAACGCGCCATGTTATCGGACACCATCAGGCCCAGATTGAGCTGACCGCAGCGCTCACGTGTCAGCGGCAGGCAAATCAGTCCACGACCATAACGCGCCATGAAATTGATGTCTTCCGGTCGCACCATGTTCGCGGCCATGATCAGATCGCCCTCGTTCTCGCGATCTTCATCATCCATCATGATGACCATACGACCCTGACGGATATCCTCCAGCAATTCGGGAATCTTGTGCATCACGTCTTCTTCATTGGCGTCACGCTGTACCGGCGTACGCGGATTCATGGCTATATCATTCATGGCTTTATTTTATCATCAAGCCCTGCTGCAGATGCAGACAGGTAGCGGGTTACGTAGCGGGCCAGCATGTCTGCCTCCAGATTGATGGCCTGTCCGGCCTGCAGTGCGCCCAAGGTGGTCAATTGCCGGGTATGCGGAATAAGTTGCACGCAAAAGCCATTCTGGTCCACGGCATTGACCGTCAGACTGACACCATCCAGGGTAATGCTGCCCTTGACCGCAATCAGCGGCATCAATTTGCTTGGCGCATTCACCCAGACTCTGGCACTGAGCTCCTCCAGTTCAATCTTGCGCACGTAGCCAACGCCATCCACATGGCCGCTGACCAGGTGCCCATCCAGACTATCACCCAGCCGCAGTGAGGTTTCCAGATTGACCACTGCACCGGGGTCAAGCTGGCCCAGCGTGCTCAGTGCCAGCGTCTCTCTGGACAAATCTGCCGCAATACTTTGTGCGGACAGCTCCAGCGCAGTCAGGCACACGCCGTTGACGGCAATGCTGTCGCCTTCTTTCAGGCTCGGGATTTCATTGTGCAGCGCAAAGACGATCCGCTCGCCATTGTCGTTGCCCTGCCTGGAGAGCAGCTCGCCCCGATATCGTATCAGTCCGGTGAACATGGGTTTTTTCAATCCATTGAGGTGTTTACAAGTGCGTCAGGGTGTACAGCAGTCTTCGGTCCCGACCAAACTGCCGCTGCTGTGGTGCGGGCAGTTGCAAGCGCTGCTTGATGTTATTCAGTCCTGGCAGGTCGAGCATGGAGCGACCGCGCTCGCCGAGCAGGCAATCCGCCTGATAGATCAGCAGTTCATCCACCAGCCCGGCAGCCATCAGACTGCCAGCCAGTGTCGGGCCGCATTCAACCTGCAGCTCATTGACCTGCAGACTGGCCAGCAAGCGCATGGCTTGTGCCAGGTCCACTCCCGGTGATGACTGCGCGGCAGCCACCCGGGCGATTTGCACAGCCTGCGTGTGCGCGGCCATGGCAGGCTGTGGATCGGTGCAGCCTATGACCAGTATCGGTCCCGGCAGTTGCAGCATTTTCGCATGCACATTGAGTCGATAAGCCGAGCTGAGCACCACCCGCAAAGGCTGGCGCATCGCAGTGTCTGCGGCGGGCTCAACGGCAGGTTCTGGGCCAGCCCCGACCGGCAGGCGCACATTCAGACGCGGATCATCGGTCAACAACGTGCCGGAGCCGGTCATGATTGCCGATGCACGGGCGCGCCAGTACTGATTGTCCGCGCGTGCCTGGCTACCGGTTATCCACTGGCTGCTGCCATCGGCGGCGGCAATCTTGCCATCCAGACTGATCGCCAGCTTTAATCGTACCCAGGGCCTGGCGCGTTGGTGGCGGGAAAAAAAGCCACGATTCAAATACTGTGCCTGGCTCGCGAGCAAGCCGCTGCGCACCTCAATACCGGCGTCGCGCAGCATGCTGGCACCCGCACCGGTCACTTTTGGATCGGCATCATCCAGCGCATAAGTAACAGCGCTGATGCCAGCCTCAATCAGGGCGCTGGCACACGGACCGGTTCGCCCCTGATGACAACAGGGTTCCAGCGTGACATAAGCATGTGCGCCCCGGGCCTGACTACCGGCCTGGTGCAGAGCATGCACCTCAGCATGTGCTTCGCCAGCACGCCGATGCGCGCCGCTGCCAATGATCTGGCCGTGCTTGACCAGCACACAGCCCACACGCGGATTCGGATCGGTGCTGAACAAACCTTGCTCAGCCAGCGCCATGGCCTGCTGCATGAATTGCTCATCGGCCTGGTCAAATGCCACAGACGGTGCGATCCGGGTCGTTGTGGTCATATCACAGTCTGCTTCAACAACGATATCTGCTTGAAATCCAATGCGCCGTGATCTTCTCGTTCAAGCCGCTCGATTTCGTCGCGAAAGGCCTGCAGATCCTCGAATTGCAAATAAATGGACGCAAACCGGATATAGGCAACTTCGTCCAGTCGCGCCAGCGTCTGCATCACGCAGGCACCAATGCTGCGGCTGCTGACCTCGGCCTCATCCAGGGTCAGCAGATGGCGCATCAAGCCGCGCATCGCGCGATCGACATCGGCTGTGGGCACCGGCCTTTTCTCCAGTGCCTTGAGCATGCCGCGACGAATTTTCTGTTCGTCAAATGCCTCGCGTATGCCATCTGCCTTGATCACATTCGGTGCTTTCAATTGCGCCGTCTCGTAGGTGTTGAAGCGCGCCTTGCAGGCTTCGCATTCACGTCGGCGACGTATTTGCAGGCCATCGCCGGTAACCCGGGAGTCAATGACCCGGGTATCCTCATGCTGGCAGAATGGACAATGCATGTTTGTGTGACTGCCGGTCAGGCCACTTTATCGAGTCGCCGATACACCGGGTAACGCTGGCATAAGTCGGCGGCGGCAGCACGCACACGTTGCGCCACTGCAGCGCTATCCGGCTGCAGCAACCGCTCACTGATCATGTTGCCGAGTTGACGACAGTCATCGGCATTGAAGCCGCGGGTGGTGCAAGCCGGTGTACCGATGCGCAAACCACTGGTCACAAACGGCGAGCGCGGCTCACCAGGTACGGTATTTTTGTTGACCGTGATATTGACCTCGCCCAGCAAGGCCTCGGCATCCTTGCCGGTGAGTTCACGACCGATCAGGTTGACCAGAAACAGATGGTTGTCGGTACCGCCGGAGACTATATCGAAGCCCTGCGCTGCCATCGCCGCACTCATGGCCCTGGCATTGTCGATGACCTGTTGCTGATAACTTTTGAAATCCGGCTGCAAGGCTTCCAGAAATGCCACCGCCTTGGCCGCAATCACGTGCATCAATGGACCGCCCTGACAGCCCGGGAACACCAGCGAGTTGAGCTTCTTCAGCAGACTTTCGTCATCACTGCAGGACAGGATAATGCCGCCACGGGGGCCACGCAGGGTCTTGTGGGTGGTCGATGTAACCACGTGTGCATGGGCCATGGGGCTGGGATACAACCCGGTTGCGACGAGGCCGGCAACGTGTGCCATGTCAACCACCAACCACGCTTTGACGCTATCTGCGATGGCACGCATCCTGGCCCAGTCGACGGTACGCGAATACGCGGAAAATCCGCCGATGATCATTTTTGGCTGATGTTTTGTTGCCAGCTCTTGCATGCGTTCGTAGTCAATCAGGCCAGTATCGTGATCCACACCGTAATGCACAGCATTGAACAGCTTGCCGGAAAAATTGACCTTGGAGCCATGGGTCAGATGACCACCCTCGCTCAGGTCCATGCCGAGTATGGTGTCACCCGGCTGCAACAAGGCCAGAAACACCGCCTGATTGGCCTGCGAACCCGAATGCGGCTGCACATTGGCATAGCTGGCGCCGAACAACTGTCTAGCCCGATCGATGGCCAGCACTTCAGCCTGATCCACAAATTCACAACCGCCATAATAGCGGCGTCCCGGATAACCTTCGGCGTACTTGTTGGTGAGCACCGAACCTTGTGCTTCCAATACTCTCGGGGAAACATAATTTTCCGAGGCAATCAATTCGATATGCTCTTCCTGGCGATGGTTTTCAGCATCAATCGCGGCCGCCAGCTCTGGATCAAAACCGGCAATGCGCATGGAACTTGAGAACATTTCAGTTTTCCTGTGGTACAAGTGGTGAACAGACTGCTGTCATTTTAGCAGCAGTGCGGATACAGCATCGCCGAATCCTGAACATGACCGGGATATGGTGGCTAAAATGACATAAATCCAGCATAATAGCGGGTTTTCCCGGACTTTGATTACCATGAGCCAATACGTCTATTCAATGTTGCACGTCAGTAAGGTCGTGCCGCCCAAGCAGACCATCATCAAAGACATTTCCCTGTCTTTTTTTCCCGGCGCCAAGATCGGCCTTTTGGGCCTGAATGGCTCCGGCAAATCCACCGTACTGCGCATCATGGCTGGCATTGACCAGGAATACGACGGCGAAGCGCGTCCGCAGCCTGGTATCGACATTGGCTATCTGGCCCAGGAACCGCAGCTGGATGACAACAAGACCGTGCGTGCAACGGTCGAAGAAGCCGTGGCCGGTATCAAACAGATACTGGATCAGTTCAATGCCATCAGTGACCGCTTTGCCGAACCCATGAGCGATGACGAAATGACCGAACTGTTGTCGCAACAGGCCGAACTGCAGGATCAGATCGAAGCCCAGGGCGGCTGGGAGCTGGAACGCAAGCTGGAAGTGGCCGCCGACGCCCTGCGACTGCCGGAATGGGATGCTTTGATCAAGCACCTGTCCGGCGGTGAACGCCGCCGCGTGGCACTGTGTCGCTTGCTACTGACCGCGCCGGACATGTTGCTGCTGGACGAACCCACCAACCATCTGGATGCCGAATCTGTGGCCTGGCTGGAACGCTACCTGGCCGAGTTCCCTGGCACCGTGGTGGCAGTCACCCATGATCGCTACTTTCTGGACAACGTGGCCGGATGGATTCTGGAACTGGACCGTGGTCATGGCATTCCCTGGGAAGGTAACTATTCCTCCTGGCTGGAACAAAAAGACGCACGTCTGCAACAGGAAGGCCGCCAGGAAAAAGCCCATCAAAAGGCCATTGCTTCCGAGCTGAAGTGGGTTCGGCACAATCAGAAAGGCCAGCAAACCAAGAGCAAGGCACGTCTGGCCCGCTTTGACGAGCTGATGAGCAAGGAATATCAGCAGCGCAACGAAACCCGCCAGATTTATATCCCGCCCGGCCCGCGCCTGGGTGATCTGGTGATCGAAGCAGAAGGATTGCGCAAGGCTTTCGACGACAAGCTGCTGATGGACGAGCTCAGCTTCAAACTGCCACCAGGCGGCATCGTTGGCATTATCGGCCCCAACGGCGCCGGTAAATCAACCCTGTTTCGAATGCTCTGCGACCTGGAACAACCGGACAGCGGTGAGCTGCGCATCGGCCCCACCGTGCAACTGGGTTATGTCAATCAGAGTCGTGACAGTCTCAATGACGACAACAGCGTCTGGCAGGAAATCAGTGACGGGCTGGACAATATCCAGGTTGGTGATTACGTCACCTCGTCCAGAGCTTACGTCGGTCGCTTCAATTTCAAAGGCCAGGATCAGCAAAAGCGCATCGGCGATCTGTCCGGCGGCGAACGCAACCGTGTACATCTGGCCAAATTACTGAAATCCGGATCCAATGTGCTGCTGCTGGCTGAGCCCACCAATGATCTGGATGTGGAAACCCTGCGCGCCTTGGAAGAGGCATTGCTGGCCTACCCGGGCTGCGCCATGGTGATTTCACATGATCGCTGGTTTCTGGATCGCATCGCCACGCATGTCCTGGCTTTTGAAGGTGACAGCCTGGTGACCTGGTTCGAAGGCAATTTCAGTGAATACGAAGCCGACCGCAAAAAACGCCTGGGCAGTGAGGTACAACCGCACCGCATCAAGTACCGGCGCATCGACGCCTAGGAGTCTGCGCCTTGCGGCTAAGCCGTTTTCCGCATCGCTGAACAATACAGTATTACTGGCGGGTACACTTATAGGCATACATTCACTGCTATCACCTTGTTTATTCGTAAACTGTGACCAGTAACTGTCCGCCTGCATAAAATAGGCGGGCTAGCAGGAGACTATTTACCTGCCACCAGGAGAGCCTGATGCAACGTGACCCAACCGCCTTGACCGACGAACATTTCGATCTGCTGGTCTGCGGGGGTGGTGTTTACGGCGCCTGGTGTGCTTACGATGCCGCCCTGCGCGGGCTGAAAGTCGCCCTGATTGATCAGGGCGACTGGGCCGGGGCCACCTCTTCGGCATCCACCAAACTGATTCACGGCGGCCTGCGTTATCTGGAGCAATGGGATCTGGGCCTGGTGCGCTTATCGCTGCAGGAACGCCAGGCACTGTTCCGTATCGCCCCGCACCGGGTCTGGCCGCTGACGTTTGTCATCCCGGTCTATCGCGGCTCGCGACCGGGCCTGTGGCAAGCACGCGCAGGTTTGTGGCTGTATGACCGTCTGGCCGGTATACACGCCGGCAGCGCCCGCCATCGACACCTTTCCCGGCAGCAATTACTGAGCGATTATCCAGGCTTGACCGAATCTGAGCTGCGTGGTGGCTTCAGTTATCTGGATGGCCAGACCGACGACGCCCGGCTGGTGCTGGAACTGGTTGCCGGTGCACTGCGTGCCGGCGCCTGTTGCGTCAATTATTGCCGCTTGACCGAAGAGCTATGGCAGCAGGGTGAAGTCGCCGGTGCGGTACTAAAGGATTCGATCAGTGGCGCAACAATACCGCTACGCGCCCGTCGCATCATCTACACCACTGGCGCCTGGCTAAGCCGGGAGTCATTGATCGCAGCCAGCAGCCGCTTGACCAAAGGTGTGCATCTGCTGCTGCCAAAACTGCCCTTCGAACAAGCCCTGTTGTTGACCGCGCCGCAGGACGGCCGGGTCATGTTCATTATCCCCTGGTATGGCCGCAGCCTGGTTGGCACCACCGATCTGGACTATCGCGGCGCGCTGGATGCGTTGACCGTGAGCACTGCCGAAACGAACTACCTGTTGACCGCGGTCAATCGCTTGCTGCCGGGGGTGCACTGGCAAGCCAGTGATGTGCTGGGCCAGTATGCCGGCATCCGATTGCTACGCCGACGCGGCAAAGACCGGCCGTCCGATGTCAGCCGCGAATGGGTTATGCAAGACAGCGGCGATGGCCGCTTTTATTCAATAGGCGGCAAACTCACCAGTGCTCGTCATGACGCGGCGCAGCTGGTGGATGCCGTTGTCGCCAGCCTGAATCACAGCGCCAACCTGGCGCCCGCAGGCCGTTGCGAGACCGCCCAGCGCCTCCTGCCCTGGGCCCCCAGCGGTGATTTTGCGCACTGGCTGGTACAGGTTCAGCAGCGGGCGCTGAGCTGGGGCATCGATGCCGACGGTGCACTGTGCCTGGCCCGGCGCTATGGCATCTGTGTTGAACAGGTGTTCAAGCTGATCCAGCAGACGCCGGCACTGGCGAAGCGCATCCATCCACAGCTGCCGTTTTTGCGCGCCGAACTGGCGTATTGCGCCAGCAGTGAAATGGTGCAGCATCTGGACGACCTGCTGCGGCGGCGCCTGCCGCTGGCGCTGTTGCAGCCGATGGATAGCACGCTGCTGGCTAGCGCCGGTGAGCTTGCTGGCGCGGCGCTGGGCTGGAGCCCGCAACGCATCGCCACGGAAATCCGGCGCTGTGAAATGCTGTTCGGGTCAGCGCTGATCGAATCAGCATGATCATCGCGCTGGACCTGGGCGGCAGCAGACTGAAAGCCGGGCGCCTGGACGACGATGGTCGCTTGCAGGATATTCGCTCCCTGCCCGCGCCGCCACCCGGACGCAGTGCTGACCGCCATGAGAGCGACGCTGTGGAGTACCGAAAACGCGCCGAGCGATTGCTGAGCCATTTTCCCCGCCCAGCCAGCCTGGCGATCAGCTGCCAACGCTCATCCTTTCTGCTCTGGGATGCGCACACTGGCCGAGCGCTGACACCCTTGATCGGCTGGCAGGATCTGCGCGCGCGCGATGTCTCTCTGCCCCGGCAACAACTGCACTGGCTGCAGCAACGCACCGGCCTCAGACTAACCCCATACTATCTGGCACCGAAGGCCGCCTGGCTGCTGGCTCGACATCCTGATTGGCGCATCAAACTGCAACGCCGGGACTGGTTGCTGGGCACCCTGGACAGTTTTTTGCTCTGGCATTGGAGCGCCGGTGCCTGCCACCAAATGGATGCTTCCATGGCTGCGCGCAGCCTGCTCATGGATATCCACAGCGGTCAATGGTCGGAACAACTCTGCGCCATGTTTGACCTGCCCATGGCCATGCTGCCCGAGATTGTCGCCTCTGCAGGACTGCAGGTACCGCTAGGCAAGGGCCTGACGCTGACCACCATGCTCGCCGACCAATCGGCTGCAGCGCTGGCGGCCATCGGCGACGACCACACCAGCGTACTGATCAATCTCGGTACTGGCGGCTTCTTGCTGTGCCGACCTGAAGCCGAGCGCGGTATGCTGCCCGGCTATTTGCAAACCCTGCTGTATCGCAGCCGCATCGGCGCCAGTCCAATCGCGCTGGAAGCCACGCTAAATGGCCTGGCACCGGCACTGCAAGGCTATCCGGTGGCGGCTTGTCAATTTGACCAGCTGGCTGCAGATGCCGAACTGTACTGCTCCACCGAGTCCACCGGTATTGGTGCGCCGTACTTTTGCGGCAGCAGCGGTGTGCAATGTTCAACCCCCTGGCACGACTTGACGCCTGAACGAGCTGCCGCGGTATTGATCGAAGGCATTGTTTTTCGCGTCTGCCTGACACTGCAGGCCTTTGCAACAGGCTGCGGCAGTCAACGCGCCTTGATTGCCGGCGGCTTGACCCGCCTGCCAGCCCTGGCGCAAGGTCTCGCCGCCTGCTCACCGCTGCCGTTGGCGCGACTACTCGAGACCGAAGCCAGTCTGCTTGGCGCCGCACAGCTGGCCAGCGGACGCGACCTGAGCGTCGCCGCGCACGAAACCATAGCCCAACCCGAATCATGCCAGCCCTTGCGCGACAAATACCAACGCTGGCGGCACTGGTTTGAGCACCAGCTGATAGCTGATTTTTAGCAGCCTATTGCATGAGGGATTCGGATTTTAGGGGAAATCTGCCAAACTACGACGGCAGATTTTTCCTAATACCGAATAGCACAAACTGTACTTTTGCAATTTCGATCAATTTCGTTATAACTTATTGCTGTGCAAACGCTTTTCTTACCTAAACGCCCGTCCTCGTGCAATAGGCGGGCTAACGGGCGTGCCAATCCAGCAACAATGATTGAGCGATCAAGGATCTTGCCTATAGGAGCCACGATGTATTTGTAGGAAGGTGCTGGCACGCGAATGATCTCGAAACGTGCGGCTTGCTCATTTTCACCTGCAAGCAGTCTCCTGCAATCAATTGGTCTGTTTACTCCGGGTTATTGGTAATTTCATCTGCTCGTCACCGCCTCCGGCACTTTTCGCTTATGATGACAATACTTCCGTTTTCGAAGCAGTCTATGTCCTACCCCAATTTGCTCAAACCGCTTGATCTTGGCTTTACCACCCTGAAAAACCGCGTATTGATGGGTTCCATGCATACCGGCCTGGAAGACAAGGCCCGTGATTTTCCGAGGCTCGCGGCCTATTTTGCCGAGCGTGCCAAAGGCGGTGTCGGCCTGATGGTCACCGGCGGCTTCGCGCCGAACGTGGTCGGCTGGCTGGCGCCTTTTGGCGGCATGTTGCGGTTCGGCTATCAGGTCAAACGACATCGGCTGGTGACCAGTGCAGTGCATGAGCATGACAGCAAGATCTGCCTGCAAATCCTCCACTCCGGGCGTTATGGCTATCATCCACTGATCGTCAGCGCCTCAAAGACACGTAGCCCGATTGCCCCGTTTACCGCGCGCGCCTTGTCTACACGAGGTGTCTATCGTCAAATCAAGGCCTATGTACGGACCGCGAAACTGGCCCAGCGAGCCGGTTACGACGGCGTCGAGGTGATGGGCTCGGAAGGCTATTTCATCAATCAGTTTCTGGTCGAACGCACCAATTTTCGCAGCGATGAATTCGGCGGCAGTTACGCCAACCGTATGCGACTGGCGGTGGAAATTGTCCGTCGCATTCGTGCAGCCTGCGGCGAAAACTTCATCATCGTCTACCGCTTGTCGATGCTGGATCTGGTTCCCCAGGGCAGCAGCTGGGAAGAAGTCATCGAACTGGGACAGGCCATCAAGCAGGCCGGTGCCACGCTGATCAACACCGGTATCGGCTGGCATGAGGCGCGTATTCCGACCATTCTGACCCCGGTGCCACGGGCCGCCTTTGCCGAGGTCACCGCCAGGTTCCGCAAGGCGGTGGACATCCCGGTGGTGGCGGTGAATCGCATCAACACGCCTGATGTGGCCGAGACGGTGCTGGCCGGTGGTCAGGCCGACATGGTGTCCATGGCCCGGCCACTGCTGGCCGATCCGGCGTTCATCAACAAGGCCGCCGCCGATCAGGCTGATCGCATCAACACCTGCATCGCCTGCAATCAGGCCTGCCTGGATCACACCTTCAACAACCAGACCGCTTCCTGCCTGGTCAATCCCCGCGCCTGTCATGAAACGCTGCTGACCATTAACCCGAGCATTGCGCCAAAGCGCGTCGCCGTGGTCGGCGCCGGCCCGGCCGGGCTGGCCGCTGCCTGCACCGCCGCCGAGCGTGGACACCAGGTGGTGCTGTTCGAGGCTGCGGGCGAGATCGGCGGTCAGTTCAATCTGGCCAAGCGCATTCCTGGCAAGGAAGAATTCCACGAAACCATCCGCTATTTCCGCCAGCGCTTGCTCGATACCGGCGTGGAGCTGCGCCTGAATACCAAGGCGACCATGGCTGCATTGCAGGCGTTTGATGAAGTCATTCTCGCTGCAGGCGTAACACCGCGCCCGCTGCATCTGCCCGGTATTGATCACCCCATGGTGGTGGACTACGTGCACTGCATCAACGGCAGCAAAACCATCGGCAAGCGCGTCGCCATTATTGGTGCCGGTGGCGTGGGTTTTGATACCGCCGAGTTTCTGTTGCATCAGCACACTGACCAGCAACCGGAGCCGAGCCTTGATGCTGCTACGTTCTTCAAGACCTGGGGGGTGGATCTGGATGCCCGCGCTGGTATCGAAAGCGTCAAGGCCGCACCAAAACCTGCCGAGCGGGAAATCTACCTGCTGCAGCGCAAGACCAGCAAACCCGGCAAAGGCCTCGGTAAAACCTCAGGCTGGGTGCACCGTTTAACACTACGCAAGGCCGGTGTGAAGTTTGTCACCGGCGTCAGCTACGACCGTATCGACGATAACGGTCTGCACATCAGCATCGACGACGAGCCCAAAACCCTGGCCGTGGACAACGTGGTGATCTGCGCCGGTCAGCTCAGCGTCACCGAACTGCTGCAACCGCTGCAGGCCAGCGGCAAGCCAGTGCACGTCATCGGTGGCGCCAAACTGGCTACCGAAATCGACGCCAAGCGGGCCATCAAGGAAGGTACTGAGCTTGCTGCTCGGTTGTAGACTATGGTCTGTCACCAATACCCCATAAACCTGTACATAAGCCCATCAAAGCAAGTTGATATAAAACAGAAAATCACTCGCTCGCATGTAGAAAAAGGCGGTGATAAACAGCATGAATGATGTATATCTACAAATGAAACTCAGATATATGCGTTTATAATCATGGCTTTAAGGCCGAAAATGATCACTGATAGCGAAATAATGACGCAGATTACGTTTTTATTCGATAACATGCCAATATGCTGTATATTTGTTAGTCAGCGGTTCAACTATACCGATACAAAGAGGCTATTTCTTGCAGTCAACGCAAATGACATTGGGCTTGACCAGTCCAGCCTATGCACCGCAGGAGGCGCAGGCTGCGATTGAGCAATTGGCATTGAACGCCGAAGTGGACTCTCGCGGTGCGGTGTTCACTCGTCGGGAGGTAGCTGATTTCATCCTTGATTTGGCTGGCTATACAGCGGATCAACCGCTCTATGAAAAGCGACTTTTGGAGCCTTCATTCGGTGCTGGAGACTTCCTACTACCAATTATCGAGCGTCTTTTGAGTGCATGGCGAGCGGCAAGGCCGAAGGGTACCGCATTTGAAGAACTAGACGATGCCATCCGGGCGGTTGAGCTCCACCACGATACTTTCCACAACACGCACGCTGCCGTTGTAGAGCTTCTCAAGCGCGAGGGCCTGACAGCAAATACCGCGCAGGCGTTGACTGATCGCTGGCTTTCGCAGGGCGATTTTCTCTTAGCACCGCTGGACGGGGAATTCGAATTCGTAGTGGGCAACCCGCCATACGTCCGTCAGGAGTTGATACCAGCACCATTGCTAGCCGAATATCGCACCCGCTTCGAGACAATATATGATCGGGCTGATATTTACATTCCCTTTATCGAGCGGTCATTGAAGATCTTGTCAGACGGTGGAATGTTGGGATTCATCTGCGCAGATCGCTGGATGAAGAACCGTTATGGCGGGCCGTTGCGAAACCTCGTGTCCGAACGGTTCCATCTAAAAGTCTATGTCGATATGGTGGATACACCGGCTTTCCATTCAGATGTGATTGCATACCCCGCAATCACCATCATCAGCCGCGAATCGCCGGGGACAACACGTATTGCCCACCGTCCGACCATTGACCAGGCGACTCTGGCCACATTAGCGGACTTGCTTCGTTCTCCGACGCTGCCAAAAGAATCCAGCCCGGTGCGCGAACTCGCCCGAGTTACCAATGGCGCGGAGCCGTGGTTGCTAGAGTCATCTGACCAGATGGCACTTATTCGCCGCCTGGAGGGCTGTTTTCCTGCGCTGGAAGAAGTGGGGTGCAAGGTTGGGATTGGTGTCGCGACCGGTGCGGACAAGGCATTCATTGACGACTTCGAAGCGCTCGATGTGGAGCCCGACCGAAAGCTGCCGCTGGTGAAAACCAACGATATTATGTCCGGAGATGTGAAGTGGCGGGGTCAGGGTGTCATCAATCCCTTTGCCGAGTCGGGCGGGCTAGTCGATCTTGACGAGTATCCGCGCCTTCGGCGCTACCTTGAGGCTCGAAAAGAAGTAATTGCCAGACGACACTGTGCGAAGAAGACACCTGCTAACTGGTACCGCACGATTGACCGCATCACCCCAGCTTTGGCTGCTAGGCCGAAGCTCCTGATCCCTGATATAAAGGGTGAGGCTCATATCGTCTTTGAAGATGGCGAGCTTTATCCCCACCACAACCTCTACTATGTCACGTCAGATGATTGGGATTTGCGAGCCCTACAGGCTGTGCTGCTGTCTTCTGTCACCCGTCTGTTTATGGCGACATATTCAACAAAGATGCGGGGCGGGTTCCTGCGTTTTCAAGCACAATATCTACGCCGTATTCGCGTTCCAAGATGGGCAGAGGTATCTGAAACACTGCGCTGCGAGTTAGCCGAAGCTGCTATCAAGCGGGATGTGGAAGCATGCAATAGAGCTGTGTTCAAGGTATACGGACTGAGTCAAGAAGAACGATCTGTCCTTGGTGGCAATGGAGAATAAATGGCACTCGATCTCGTCAATTACAAACAGAAAGCCCGCGAAGCCGTGCAGGCGTTTTGGGGAAACCGCCAAGCAGCAAAAAAGAAGCAAATTGAGTCGGGTAAGCCCGATCAAGGGGAGCGCGCAGGCGTCACCGCTGGCAAGAACATGGACGGTTTCCTGTCCTTGGTGCTCGACATCATTAAGGCTAATGGCTTGGCTCACGCAGAGATACACCAGAACCGAGCAATGTTGACCTTGCCTGGGTACTTTCGCCCGACAAAACTGTGGGATCTTTTGGTGATGTACAAGGGAGAGTTGATTGCTGCCATTGAATTGAAAAGCCAAGTTGGCCCGTCATTTGGAAACAACTTCAACAACCGAACCGAGGAAGCAATAGGAACAGCACATGACCTATGGACAGCTTATCGTGAAGGAGCCTTCGGGAAACGGCCCCGCCCGTTTGTAGGTTGGTTAATAATAGTTGAAGATGCGCCGAAATCACGAAGCCCTGTGCGGGCTACATCACCACACTTCTCAGTTTTCGAAGAGTTTAAAGGGGCTTCGTATCTCAAGAGATACGACTTGCTATGTCAGCGTCTTGTGCAAGAACAGCTATATACAGCGGCCACGGTGATTGCGGCAGAGAGAAGCGCTGTGGACTCTGGTGAATACTCTCAACTTTCATCTATGACAGTGTGAATTCACATCATAAGTGCGACACTCACGCCATAATATACTTCATATGATGAACGCCAACCAAGACATTTTCTTGGTTGATGATTCAGTCTTTCGACAATTCGCCTTAATTTTTGTGAACTGTATTTTGCCAA
>JAJFKZ010000139.1 GCA_021772955.1 Gammaproteobacteria bacterium
GTCTCAGCCGGTTTTGTCTCAGCCGCCAGTTGTGTACATGTCATCGGGAATGAATTCACGGTTCACGCTGACACTGCGCAACAGGTAATTGACAAAGGTCCAGGTGTCCTTGGCGATCACGGTGCCGACTCGGCCGTTGTCATCAACGGTTCTGGATTCGGTGCTCATGCTGATGGCACCGGTACCGCCTGGCGGCAAGTGTTTTGGCTTTTGCGTGATGCCCGGATCAACCGGCATGACAGCCGAGTCGACGACGTCATTGCCCTTGATGATGGCGATGGCCAATTCACCGTTACTGGTGGGCATGGTTTGGATGATACAGTCGTCGTAGCAGTCGGCAATCAGTTTGACCACAGGCTGCTGGATCAGATCCAGGGGCTTGGTTGAGATGGTTGGTTCAGCGATGGCCACAGTAGCACCAAACACAACCACAGCCAAAACCACGGCCAGGGCCAGGGCCATGGTTGAAGAAAATGCGGTGGTGACTGACAATAACAGCTTGTGCATTGTAACCTCCATGTTAACAATCCATAACTTCATTTGGAGCGCCGTACTGGCACGTTTTTGATACTTCCCTAGTATCAGAGACCATCATTATTGCAATGATCTTACAACCATGATGTAGCCATCAGGTTTAAATGTCAAGCGCGCATAAAGTATTAGTATATATAGACATTTTTACACTTTATGTGAAGAATTGATCATCCGTGCTCCGATTGTTCTTACGTATTGCAGTTAATTGATCTGGATCAAAAGCCGTCAACCCGTCTTGGTCTAAGATCATGGCCTTAACCCGCGTATTTCATGAAGGCGGGCAGTTACTGATGCTATTTTACGAATAAACAAGGTGATAGCAGTGAATTTATGCATACAAGTGTACCCGCCAGTAATACTGTCACGTTCAGCGAGTCAGAAAGTGCATAGCCGCAAGGCATGGCTCGCAGGTAATGGCCATTCCATTGCCAAGAGCCATAACACAGCGGATGAGCGCTTTCCGGCTTGCGCCTGGTACTGCAGCCTCAGGCGCACTCTGAATGTCACAGTATTGCTGGCGGGTACACTAGAGTGGCTACGATTTGTCCTGTTCGAGTTCAGGCCAAATCTGGCGTTGCATCTCAAACGATCACCCTTGCAGCATAGCTACGGCTATGCTTCTGCGGGCGATCGTCCAAGCTGCTTAGCCGGCTTCGCCCTGCTCCTCGAACCCTTCATGAAATAGGCGGGTTAGTTTAGGAAATCCCGCTCGCCGAGTGATACTATGGCCAGTCCACGACCAGATTTAGACGTCAGATTGATCACCAAGTACGGTGGTCCGGGCCCACGCTACACCTCTTATCCCACCGTGCTCGAGTTTCAGCCGCAGCCTGATGCAGATCAGCTTATCGCAGCCATGCGTGCCGGCAATGATGAACTGGTGCCTGCCGATTTGTCTGTTTATGTGCACGTGCCGTTTTGTGCCAGCCCGTGCTTTTATTGTGGCTGCAACAAGCTCATAACCCGCTCCACCACCATTGGTGACGAGTTTCTCGACCATCTCGCCCTGGAGATTCAGCGCTGGACAAAGCACGTGGCCAGCGATCGCAAAGTTCGACAAATCCATCTGGGCGGTGGCACGCCGACCTATCTGGACTTGCAGCAGATCCAGCGACTGCTGGGCCTGATCAATGATCATTTGCTGATCGCACCGGATGCCGAGATTGGCCTGGAGATTGATCCGCGCTCGGTGACTGAGCAAGGCATTCTCGCCCTGGCCGAAATGGGCTTCAATCGCCTGTCAATGGGCGTTCAGGATTTGAACGCTGAGGTGCAAAAAAGCGTCAATCGAGTGCATGACGAGCAGATGATTGCGGCCCAGATCACGGCAGCGCGCGCGGCCGGGTTCGCCTCCATCAGTGTCGATTTGATCTATGGATTGCCAAAACAGACCGAGCAGAGCTTCGCCAGCACCGTCGAGAAAATCATTGCCATGCGGCCGGACCGTGTGTCCTTGTTCAATTACGCCCACATGCCGCACAAATTCAAGGCTCAGCGTCAGATCATCGCCAGCGATATGCCTGCTGCAGAAACCAAGCTGAGCATCTTTTATCAGTCCATGGATCAGCTGCTGGCGGCCGGTTATGAATTTATCGGCATGGATCATTTTGCGCTGCCAGATGATGCGCTGGCGCAGGCCAAACACGATGGCAGTATGGTGCGTAATTTCCAGGGTTACAGCACCCTGAGGGATCTGGATCTGATCGCATTTGGACCCAGTGCCATCAGTTTGGTGGCTGATACGTTCAGCCAGAATCTGCATGAATACAAGGCCTGGCGCAATGCGCTGGCAGCCAATTCCGATAGCAATGCGGGTCTGGCTGTGCTGCGTGGTATGCAGCGCAGCGCTGAAGATCGGCTGCGTGCCGAAGTGATCAATGCCATCATGTGCCGCAGCAAACTGAGCTTTGATGAGTTCGAGGCCCGCTTTGGCATCAACTTTCAGCGCCATTTTGCGACCGAGCTGGACCGTTTGAATGAGCTTGAAAACGACGGGCTGCTGGTGGTTGGTGAACAGGGACTGCGCATTTCAGCATTGGGGCAGCAATTTGTGCGCGCCATTGCCGCGGTGTTTGACAGCTATCACCCGTTGCGCATTGCCAATCAGCACAGTGATGCGCCGCAGTTGTTCTCCAGGGTGATCTGACACACCAATCTATCCAGAGTAGGTTCGGCATCCATTACAATGGTTGCCATGCACTGCAATCCAGACCGCCACAGCCTGGCAAACCTCCAGTTCGACAATGCCTTCGTACGGGAATTGCCGGCTGATCCCGAACGTTCCAGCGATCCGCGCTACGTATTCGCCAGTTGCTATTCGCACATTCAGCCAGAACCGGTAGCGGCACCGAAACTGCTGGCCTGGTCGCCTGAAATGGCGGCTGAGCTGGGTCTTGACGCTGCGGCCATGCACTCTGAAGAAATGCTGGAAGCGCTGGCGGGCAACCGCTTGCTACCTGGCATGCAACCGTTCGCTGCCTGTTATGGCGGCCATCAGTTCGGCAGCTGGGCCGGACAATTGGGCGATGGTCGAGCCATTTCCCTGGGCGAGATCATCAATGCCCAGGGGCGGCGCTGGGAGCTGCAACTCAAGGGCGCCGGGCCGACGCCATACTCGCGCACTGCCGATGGTCGTGCGGTGTTGCGCTCGTCGTTGCGCGAGTTTTTGTGCAGTGAGGCCATGCATCATCTGGGCATTCCTACCACGCGCGCATTGAGCCTGGTGTGTACCGGCGAACAAGTGGTGCGAGACATGTTTTACGATGGCCATCCCGAAGCTGAGCAGGGCGCCATCACTTGTCGAGTGGCGCCGTCATTTATTCGCTTTGGCAATTTTGAAATTTTTGCCTCCCGCAGTGAACACGAGGTATTGCGCGAATTGGCATGGTTCACCTTGCGCCGCGATTTTCCCGATCTGTGTGCCGGCAATGACAAGCTCAGTGATGAGCTGATTCTGAGCTGGTTCAGCGACATCGCCAAACGCACCGCGAACATGGTCGCTCACTGGATGCGGGTAGGCTTCGTGCACGGTGTAATGAACACCGACAACATGTCAATTCTCGGCCTGACCATCGATTACGGCCCGTATGGCTGGCTGGAGAATTTTGATCCGGACTGGACCCCCAACACCACCGATGCGGGCACACGACGCTATTGCTATGGCCAGCAGCCGCGGATCGCACAATGGAATCTGATGTGTCTGGCCAAGGCATTGGCAGCGCTGATGCAAGCACCTGAAACGCTGGAACAGGGCTTGCAGGCGTTTGCCGACAGCTACAGTCAGGCAGCGCTGCGCATGACCGCAGACAAACTCGGGCTGGCGCAGTGGCAAGCGGGTGATGAACAACTGATAGCAACCTTGTACCCACTGCTGCAGCAGGCCGAGCTGGACATGACGCTGTTCTTTCGCCGCTTGACTGATGTCGATCCACAGCAGCCGGATGCTGCTGCGCTGGCAGCGACCAGTTACCGCGAAGATGGATTGGCGCAGCATGGCACGGCGCTGCAACAATGGCTGCAGGACTACGCTCAACGGCGGCGACAAGATGCGCGCGAGCACCACCAAGTCAGGACGCAAATGCACGCCGCCAATCCAAAATACGTGTTGCGCAACTACCTCGCACAACAGGCCATCGACAAGGCTACTGCTGGAGATTACAGCGAGATCGACAAGTTGCTGCAGATCATGCGCAAGCCCTACGACGAACAGCCGGAACACGAATCCTATGCCGCCAAACGCCCGGACTGGGCCAGCAACAAGGCCGGTTGTTCGATGCTGTCGTGCAGTTCGTAGGCAGCAAGCTCGGAACAAGGTCTAAGCACAGATCGCACTGATTGACAGCGATGATCAGGATCGCAGCAGCAGCGGCTCGCGATGACGGCGACGCCGAGCGCAGGCCAGAACAAGAGCAGCGTAGCCGGCAATCTGCCGGTGGTATTCTGCTGGCGTGCCAACGTTGAAGTAGTCGTCTGCTTACTGGCGCACCAGCTGCACACACATTGCCGGCTGTCATGATCCTTGCCGGCAAACAGGGCATTCTGCGTTTCTGCTATATTGAGCGGCGTATTCATTGCGGAACAAGCATGCGCAGATCACACCATCAGAGCATCGCCACGTGGTTGGCGATCGCCTTACTGGCTATGTTACTGGCTTTGTTGCTGGCAGCTTGTGCAGCCTACAACGCCGATACCCAGGCTAACCCACAGCAGCCATCCGAGCAGCAGCCACTTGCCCACCAACCTTATGACATTGTCATCCGTAATGGCCTGGTGTATGACGGCAGTGGCGCAGACCCGGTATTGGCTGATGTGGCCATTCGCGGTGACCGCATTGCCGCCATCGGCAATGATCTGGGTGCCGCCAGAACCAGCATCGATGCGCGCGGCAAGGCGGTGGCGCCTGGTTTCATCAACATGCTCAGTTGGGCCACCGAATCACTTATCGAGGATGGCCGCTCGTTGAGTGACATCAAACAGGGGGTGACGTTGGAGGTGTTTGGCGAGGGCTGGTCCATGGGGCCGCTGAATGAGGCCATGAAACAGCAGCTACTGGCCCAGCAAAGCGATATTCATTTCGCTATCGACTGGACCACGTTGGGAGACTATCTGAACTACTTGCAGGACAAAGGTGTAGCGCCGAATGTGGCTTCATTTGTCGGTGCCACCACGGTGCGCATCCACGTGCTGGGCGAGGACGATGTCGATCCTGACCTGCAGCAACTGGCGCAGATGCAGGAACTGGTCCGCGCGGCCATGCGCGAAGGTGCATTGGGCGTGGGTTCATCGCTGATTTACGCGCCGGCTTTTTACGCCGAGACCGACGAGTTGGTGGCGCTGATGCAAGCGGCGGCCGAGTACGACGGGCGTTATATTTCGCACCTGCGCAGTGAGGGCAACAGATTGCTGGAAGCGGTGGATGAGCTGATCGAGATCGCCGAGCGTTCTGGCAGCGGTGCAGAAATCTATCATCTGAAAGCAGCCGGTCGGGACAACTGGCCAAAGCTGGCACAGGTGTTTGCCAAGGTCGAGCAGGCGCGTGCGCGTGGTCTGGATATCAGCGCCAACATGTACAATTACACAGCCGGTGCCACCGGGCTGGATGCAGCCATGCCGCCCTGGGTGCAGGCCGGTGGTTATCAGGCCTGGGCTGAGCGTCTGCGCGATCCGGCCATACGTGCGCGTCTGCGCACAGAAATTGCCACCCCGACCGATGCCTGGGAGAACCTGTATCTGGCTGCCGGTGGGGCCGATAAGCTGTTGTTGATCGGCTTCAAGAACCCGGCCTTGAAACCACTCACCGGCATGACCCTGGCACAGGTTGCACAACAGCGCGAAACCGACGTGATCGATGCCATGATGGACCTGGTGATCGAAGATGGCAGTCGAGTCGGTACCGTGTATTTTCTGATGTCAGAGGACAACGTCCGTGCCAAGCTGGCCCAGCCCTGGATCAGTTTTGGTTCGGATGCCGAATCGTCTGCGCCGGAAGGGGCATTCTTGCTCAGCAGCACCCATCCACGCGCCTATGGCAACGTCGCCAGACTACTGGGCCAGTACGTGCGTGATGAGCAGGTCATCAGCCTCGCCGAAGCCATTCGCAAACTGACCTCGATGCCGGCGACGAACCTGAAACTAGCCGACCGTGGCCGTCTGCAGCCCGGTTATTATGCCGATGTGGTGATCTTTGATCCTGCCGCCATCCACGATCACGCCAGCTATGCCGAGCCGATGCAGTTTGCCACCGGTGTCAGCGAGGTGCTGGTGAATGGCGAAATTGTGCTGCGTGCTGGCGAGCATACTGGCGCATTGCCCGGACGGGTGGTGCGCGGGCCGGGTTATGTCGGGCATTGAGTGCAGTCGTGTGGCTAACTGCAGAGCGCATTGCCGGCAACGAACAGCGGGGCTGTTATGAACAAGCAAAGCACGCCTGAAATGGCCTTGTCACGACGGCGTTTTCTGCAGGTGGTTGGGGCCACTGCAATCAGCGGCAGCCTGTTGGCCAGCATCAATGATGTGCGTGCGCTGGTGGACGAGCAGGCGATCGTGGCCGCCAGTCTGGATTTTGAGCAACTGGCATCGGCTTACTCGCTGACAGAAAATCTGGGCTATTTGAACCATGCCTCGATCGGCACCATGCCGCGTGTGGTGCAGCAGGCGCATCAGCATTATCTGCGGCTGTGTGAAAGCAATCCGTGGCTGTACGTTTGGGGCGGTGGCTGGGATGCCGGTCTGCGGGCAGTGCGCGAGGCAACCGCACGGGCACTGGGTTGCCAGGCCGAGCAGGTTGCGCTGAGCCACAACACCACTGAGACGTTTTCGTTGCTTGCCCAGGGCCTGCCACTGCAAGCCGGTGATGAGGTGCTGTTTTCCAGTCTCAATCATGACGGCGCCAGTATCTGCTGGCAACAGCAGGCCAGTCGCCGGGGCTTCAGCGTCAGGCGGTTTGCTGTGCCATTGCACGATGTAGTGAGCATGTCTGCCGACGACGTGGTGGCACTGCACGTTGAGCAGATCCGCGAGCATACCCGGGTGCTGGTGTTTCCACACATCGATAACCTGATCGGCCTGCGCCATCCACTGCAGCAACTGGTACAGGCGGCACGTGCAAAAGGTGTGGAGTTCGTGTGCGTGGACGGTGCCCAGACTCTGGGTATGCTGCCGCTGGACGTGGCTGCCAGCGATGTCGATGTGTATGCCTGCAGTGCGCATAAATGGATGCAGGCACCCAAGGGGCTGGGTGCAAGCTACATTCATGCACGTTTACTGGAAGTACTAAAACCCATGTGGATGACCTGGGGCCAGCAGCGCTGGCAGGGCAGCGTGCGGGTATTTGAAGATTACGGTACGCGCAACTTTCCCGAGCTGATGGCGTTCGGCGATGCCCTGCAGTTTCAGCAACAGTTGGGCCGCGGGCGCAAACTTGAACGCTATCAGCATTTGCGCCAGCAAGCCATGGACATGGTTGATGCCACAGCCGGACTGGTCTGGCGCTCGCCGAGGTCGGATCATCTCGCTGGCTCGCTGTATGCTGTGGGTCTGCAACAAGGCCGGGCCAGTGCTACTGCGCAGCGCTTGTTTCAGCAGCATGGCCTGGTCGTGCGTGCATTTGACACTCCCGGTCTGAACAGCCTGCGGCTGTCACCGAATGTCTTCAATACCACGCAGGAACTGCAACGCGTGATGCAACTGGCGATCGCTGCGGCATGAGCTTGCTACGCCGCCGTGGGTGTCTGACATGAGCGGCAGACCCGGTTTCACCAGCAGCCTCGGAATGCTGTTCAGCGTCATTGGTGTGGCGGTCGGACTCGGCAATGTCTGGCGTTTCCCCTACATGATGGGCAGCTATGGTGGCAGCGCCTTTTTGCTGATCTATCTGCTGTTCACCGTCATGCTGGCGGTGCCGGTACTGAGCGCGGAGTGGGCGCTGGGGCGGGGTACGGGGATGGGTCTTCCTGGTGCCTATCTGGCCAGTTTCGGACGCCGCTGGGGCTGGCTGGTGGCGGCATTGCTGCTGGTCACAGTACTGGTGGCCGATTCCTATTATCTGCTGGTTATTGCGCAAGTGGTGATGACCGCTGGTTGGGCCATGTATCCGGGCTTTAGCGACGACAACCTGTTTCAATTCCAGACCTGGCTGGGCCATGGCTGGTGGCAATACTCGGTGGCATTGGCCCTGTTGCTATTGAGCTTGTGGGTTATCGGTCGCGGCCTGAATCGCGGCATCGAAGCGTTCAGTCGCTACATCATGCCGGGTTTTGCGCTGATCATGCTGTACCTGATCTTCATCGCCCTGAGTCTGCCCGGCGCGCTGGTAGCCTTGCAACAGTTCCTGCGCCCGGATTTTGGCGCCATGGCGGCTGGCGATGTGTTCGCGGCCCTGGGCCAGGCGTTTTTTTCGCTGGGCCTGGGTGGTACGTTTCATGTGGTTTACGGCAGCTATGCCCGCAGCAGTCAACAGTTGCCGCAATCAGCGCTAGCGGCTGCCGGGGGCGACGTGCTGGCAGCCTTGTTGGCATCACTGTTCATCGTGCCGGTGGCTTTGGTGTTCAGTCTGGACCTGGCCCAGGGCCCGGGATTGATTTTTGATACGCTGCCGCGCCTGTTCATGCGTTTGCCTGATGGTGGTTTGCTCGGCGCCGGTTTTCTGCTGGCCTTGACGGCGGTGGCCCTGTTGTCAAACATTGCAGCATTGGAAGTGGCGGCGGCAGCAGTGCGTGAACGTTTTCCCGGCTTTGCCTTGCGGCGTGGACGCATGCTACTGCTGGGGCTGTTCCTGATCGAAGCTGCGTTGATGTTGCCGACAGCACTGCACAATGAACTGATTGGCACGCTGGATCTGGTGTTCGGTTCGGGCATGCAATTGCTGGGTGGTTTGCTGGCGGTACTGGCACTGGGCTGGGGCCTGGGTCGTGCGCGCGCGCGCGCAGCACTGTTTGGCGAACACGTAACCAACTGGCAGATTGTTTACGTGCAGTGGTTGCGATGGATCATTCCGCTGGTAATATTGTCGGTATTGGCAGGCTGGTTGTTCGCGCGGATCAGCGCTGCGGCCTGAATGTAATGTTTCTTCAAGCAATGGACCCGAACTAATGCACAAGGCAGATGACTCCGGTATCAAGTCCCTGAATCAGGATTACCAACGCTACGAACAGGTCGACAAGCCGCAGCGCTATGGCCTGTCAGAAAATGACAGCGTCGATGCATACGATGAACAGGCAGAAATTCAGGTCATCGACATGCAGCCCTGGTTTGCGGGTGGTGCGCAAGGTCAGCAGCAGTTCGCACAGCAGCTGGGCCGGGCTATGGAAGACATTGGTTTCGCCATCATCGTCAATCATGGTGTGCCGCAACAGCTTTACGATGACATCGAGCAACAGGTGCTGCAGTTTTTCCAGACCATTCCGGAAACCGCACGACAGCCTTATCTGGCGCAGCGGCATGGCTCGGTGAATCAGGGTTATTTTCCGGTGCGCGAGACCTCGCAGATCCATCCCGATCTGGTCGAGGGCTGGGTGTTTTGTCGACGCGCGTTCAATCTGGACAACCAGGCCGATTTTGATGCCTGCAAGTTCTGGCCGCAGCCGCAGTTCGAGGCAATATTTCGACGCCTGATCGTCGCCCACGAGGCACTGATTCTGCCGCTGATGCAATCCATGCTGCGCTATCTGGGCTGCGCACCAAATCTGTACGATCAGCGCCTGACCGCGACCAATTTCGGTTTTCGCCTGAATTACTATCCGCCATTGGAAACCACCAATGACGGTGGTGCCAGTGACGGTGGTGGTGGTCGCATGCTCGGGCACGAGGATGTGGATCTGTTTACCCTGCTGCCGACCCCCAGTGTTGAGGGTCTGCAGGTGCTCAACCGCGCCACCGGCAAATGGATTCGCCTGCAGGCACCGCCAGGCTCATTGATTATCAACACCGGCGATTACATCGCAGCGCATCAGCAACGACCGCTTTCCTTCCACCACGCACCGCGTGGCCAGACCACGTGATGCTGCCGCCAACCATCGCCCGCGGGTCAGTTTTCCGATGGCGATTTACGTCTGGGAAGATGAAGTCCTGGAGGTGCTGCCCGGTCTTGGCACGCCCAAATACGCACCGGTCACGGCACAAACCTTCCACACCCGAATCACCAGCAAATACTACGGTGACGATTACGCCACGGGCTGAAGTGCAGCGACCTTGAGGTCGCTGCACTGCCTGTCGCGGCGGGCTATTCCACTTCCTGGCCGTCGACGAAGAACACTTCACGCAAGCGCTTGGCGCCGCCCTGGAATACAATGATGCCGTCATCAGGCGTGGCGTCACCGGCGGCACCATCGGCCAGCTGGAAGGTCCACACATTGCCGCTGCGGCTGGCCAGAATCGTCAGATCCCAGCCGGTGATGGTCTCGTCGGGAAACTGCAGACCAAAAGCGCGCAGCTGATAATTGGCGCCGCTGAAATCAATGTCGTGATAAATCAGTTCCAGCTCGGCCTGCTCGCAATCGGGTATGCGCAAATGCAGACCATTGAACGGCATTTCATAACTGGCCTCGACTGGAATCGAGTCGAGCAGATCCAGCCCGAAGCTGTTTTCCAAGCGGTTGCAGACGCCACTGATCGGCGTCAGCGTCACAGTCATGAAACTTTGCGTGCCGCGGTTGGCGGGGTCGTTGATCTGCGGCGATGCCACCTGCGACTGAGTGCTGTCACCGGTGCCGTCGAGATTGCCATCGCCACCATTCGGTGCGGCATCTTCGGTGGGGTCAGTGGCACCATCGATGTCGCCATCGGGGATCACCTCAAAGCTCTGCACACCTTGTCGGGTGCCAGCATGAATGAGCAGGTTGGTGCCGGTGTTGTCCAGTGCCAGCTTGGTGGCGCTGGCAGTGCTGGGGAAGCCGGTACTCAGCGATGACCAGCTGGCACCGCCGTCGCGGCTGACAAAGACACCGCCATCGCCGTTGCCGAGCGGATCGCCCACGGCGGCATAGACATCGCCGGTGAGCGGGTCCACGGCCAGATCGCGCACGTCACGATCGCTCAGGCCGGTGCCGGAAAAGCTCCAGTTAAGTCCGCCATCGGAGGTCTTGTAGACTGTGCCAAGCACGCTGTTACCGAGGTCGTTGGTTGAGGCATACAGGGTCAAGCCGCTGGGATCACTGGCATCAAATTCCAGCGATAACACGCTCTCTGCGGTGCTGCCGGCAATACCACCAAGCCGTGGCAGGCCATTGCTGGCATGCACCCAGTTCAAGCCACCGTCGGTGGTTTTGAACACGCCGTTCTGCACCACAGCCGGTGCACCGGCCAGTTGATCAAAGCCGGCCAGAAAAGTTGCGGCATACAATGTCTGGCCGCTGCTGTCGGTGCTGTCGAGCTCGATCTGCACCAC
>JAJFKZ010000140.1 GCA_021772955.1 Gammaproteobacteria bacterium
TGGCCAACGCATTGTTGGATGAAGGCATTTATGTGATTGGCTTTTTCTTCCCCGTGGTGCCCAAGGGCGAAGCCCGCATCCGCGTGCAGATGTCAGCGGCCCACAGCCGCGAGCATCTGGATCAGGCTATTGCGGCGTTCAAAAAAGTGGGCCAGCAACTGGGTGTACTATGATTCACACTCAGCACTGCACCGGATAAGTCAGCACAAAGCGGTCTTCGGGATAGTCCTTGTCCGGATCGAAACAGCCGCCGTCGTATTTCAGCGGATCCACGGACTTGCCCAGGCATGCCCAGACAAGTTTCTCTTTTGTGCAGATACGGTCTCGTTCTTGCGGACGTAATTCCAGATGTACATGAGCTGGCATACTACCTGGAATACGATTTTTTCGTAGTCCCGATGTGCCATTGGTAGCAATAACCTGTCCGCGCTGAACCTTCATACCTTTTGTCAGATTGGTACTCAACAAATGACCATAGGTTGAAAATAACCCATGCTCAGGATGCCAGATTATTAGACCAAGAAACGCTGTGTTGTAAAGTGTTTCATCAATACGGCGGACATGAACCACAATACCATCTGCAACTGCAAGTACAGGTGCCCCTCTTCGATCAGCGAAATCGACACCATCATGAGGCTCAGGAATCAGGCCTATCTTGCTTAATCTGGTATCGTAGTAGGTCATGATCTTGGCATGCTCGGGCACACATCCCGATAACAAAACGATCATAAGCGCTATCCAGCCAACACTTTGCAGGGATCGGGCAAATTGTATTTGCCCGATCTCGCAGGTAAGCTGCGATAACAGTCCACGCTCAGGTTCGCAAGCATTGCAACACTGCAACAATAACCTCTTATCTGCCATCAACAGAACCAAAAGGCTGCTGATTGCATTCTTCTGAATTCGGATCCTCCTCGCATGGATTGGGGGGATCATCTGGAGGATTACCACCTCCCGGTGTAGTGACAAGACCACCCCCTACACCACCACCGGCCTGGGCACAATTTGCACTGCGTGAAGCCGAGCCCTGCATGCCATCGGTGGTGGCATAGTTGACCCACAGGCCGCCGCCCGTACTGCTACCGTCACAGGCAAAGGTGGCATTGGCGACGGCCGAACCGAACAGCGTATTGTTCAAGAACAACGGCGCCGATGCGCCCCATACGGCCTGCGACAGCTGCACACCGTCGTCGGCGATCAGAAAGCAGATGTAAATACCATCCACCCTGTCCTCTTCACAGCTCAGAAAGGCATTGCCGGCCAGCGCCGTGCAAGAAGCCGACAGCAATAGCAGCAACAAGATGCTGAAGAAAAGCGGTTTAGGGCGATTTCCAAAATTCGACAGATTAAAGCCCTGCCGGAGGGGGATTAAACGATGATCATTCATGCTATTTCTCTATCATCAATTCAGAATACAATCCATGTTTCTGACTCACCCTTTTCATTTCCCTTGTTATATTCTCAGGCTATTACACTCGTCATCAGCTCTCAATACCCCTGGACATAGCCACTTTATGCATACTCCGGGCAATCACTTTGAATTGTCTGCCGCCGCCAGCTTTCTGGCGCGGCACTGTGGTCCTGCAGGCACTCGCTCATCTGCCGACGCCACAGCTTGCCGCCCGGCTGGCCATGATACAAACCTAACAGATGACGGCCGATGTGGCGTATCGGGACACCTTGCGCTTGCTGTGCGTGCGCATAGGCAATCATCTGTTCCAGAATTTGATCTCGATCGGGCTGATCATGCTCTGCTGAGTGAGCAGAGTCAGCCATCAGCTGCTCGCACTCGGTTAACATCCAGGGCATCTGATAGGCGGCGCGTCCGATCATGACGCCATCCACGTGCTGCAGATGCCCGCTAATCGACTCGGCTGCAGTAATGCCACCGTTGACGATCACCTCGAACAGCGGAAACTCACGCTTGAGACGATACACGCGCTGGTAATTCAGGTCCGGTATCTCGCGGTTCTGTTTCGGACTCAGGCCCTTGAGCCAGGCCTTGCGAGCGTGCACAATCACGCGCTGTACGCCCGACTCTGCCACGATGCGGTAGAAGTTTTCTAACTGTGCCCAACTGTCGAGTTCATCGACGCCAATGCGCGATTTGATGCTGACCGGGACGGCGCTGGCTGCACGCATGGCACCAAGACAATCGCGTACCAGCTCGGGCTCGTGCATCAGGCAGGCACCAAAAGCACCACGTTGCACGCGATCGGAGGGACAACCGACATTCAGATTGACCTCATCGTAGCCCCATTCTTCCGCCAGCCGGCAGCATCGTGCCAGATCCTCCGGAACCGAACCTCCCAATTGCAGCGCCAGCGGATGTTCGCGCTCAGCATAAGCCAGATGACGCTGCACATCGCCATGCAACAGGGCCCCGGTGGTGACCATCTCGGTGTACAGCCAGGCCGATGGCGCCAGCAGCCGGTGAAAATAGCGGCAGTGACGATCGGTCCAGTCCATCATCGGCGCTACCGCCAGGCAGGGGCGTTGCGAAGCAGCAATCAGAGTATTCATACAGGCTCAGCGCAGATACCAATAGGCCGCTGCCGCTACCAGTGCCAGCAAGGCGGTTGCAAGCAGCCATTTGCGGCCCGCAGAAACGCTTGCCGGAGCCTGGTCACGCAGTACGCTTGGTGGTCGCAGCGCCGGCATTTTCACCATGAAGCGGCAATTGCCGATGCGCAGTTCATCACCTGCGTTGAGTTGCACAGTAGCAATGCTTTTGCCGTTCACAAACAGCTCGGCGTCGTCTTGCATACGCCGCACCTGCAGCGCATTGTCGGTCCAGCTGACGCGTGCATGGCTGGCTGCAACTTGTGCGCCGGGCAGGCAGAAATCACAGCCTTGATCATTGCCGAGCAGCAACTCATCAGTGACTTCGATGCGTTGATCCCTGACGGTCGCGGAGATGCCGAGCAGGATCGGATACTGCGCCTGCTGGTTCATGCCGATGTTTCCAACAGCCGCCTGGCGATGCGCAGATCATCATCAAAGGTCAATTTGAAGTTGGCTGGTGATCCGTGCACCAGGTGCGGGTGATAACCGGCGATTTCCATGGCTTCGGCTTCGTCATAAACATCAGGATTGACGAGCAGAGCCTGCTCCAGCGCGCGCATGAGTACGCTGGCGCGATACAGCTGCGGAGTTTGTGCCAACCAGATATTCTTGCGGTTGACGGTGCGCAATACCCGATCGGTGTTCACATCGTTGACCAGCTTGAGGCTGTCACTGACCGGCAGCGCGCACATGGCACCATGCTCGTCCTGACAACCGTGTTTGATCAAATCGTCAATACTGGACAGGGCAAAACATGGGCGCACAGCATCGTGGACCAAAACATAGCCCTGGTCTTCACTGGCATTGTGCATGGACTTGAGCCCGCACAACACACTGGCGGCGCGCGACGCCCCACCTTCACAGGTGCTCAGCGGTTTGTTCAATTCAGCAGCTGGCATGGAGGCCCAGCACGGATCATCTGCGGCCAGACACACGGTGAAACCAGAAATCTGTGGATGCTTCGCCAACCGCTGCAAGGTGTGCAGCAACACCGGCCGGCCGTCAATCAGACGGTACTGTTTGGGCAAGCCGCCGCTCAGGCGACTGCTTCTACCAGCCGCCGGTATCAATGCCCAGATCATGTCACTGCTGTTGTTACTGTTCATAGGCTCATTCATTGCTGCCGCACGTTTACAAAACCGGTTGTTTGGTCTGCAAAAACCTGACCACATCAGTCCTCATCGGGGTCGCTGCGTTGCGCCTCGGGCTGTGCCGGAATCAGCTGGATGAATTGCTCACCATCGGCAATCAGGCCGAGCTGACTGCGGGCGCGTTCTTCCACTGCCTGCATCCCCTGACGCAGATCTTCGACTTCCGCTGCGAGGGCCTCGTTGCTGGCACGAATTTGTTCATTGTCCTGGCGCTGCGCAGCGAGAATTTCGGTAATTTCATGCACCGATGCCCGCTGCTGCCAAAATTGAAACTGCATGATCACCAGCAGAATCAACAGTATCACGATGATCATACGATACACGCTGCACTCCAGTCTGCGAAACTGCGATTCGCATCCGTCAACTGCCTATGCAACAACGCTGGCTGACTGTCCATAGTGTAGCGTAGCGTCAGTCTCCGGGCCCGGCCAGATCAAACTTCTGAGCGCTGCAACAACGGATAAGCGGCCAGCCCGGCATAGCGAGCCTGGTCAGCCAGATGCTCTTCAATGCGCAGCAGTTGGTTGTATTTGGCGGTACGATCCGAACGGCTCAGGGAACCGGTCTTGATCTGCCCGGCCGCCGTGGCGACCGCCAGATCGGCAATCATGGAATCTTCGGTTTCACCAGAACGGTGCGAGATGACCACACCATAGCCGGCCTGTTGCGCCATGACGATGGCATCACGGGTCTCGGTCAGTGTGCCGATCTGGTTGTACTTGATGAGAATGGCATTGGCTATGCTTTCATCGATGCCGCGCTGCAAAATTTCAGTGTTGGTCACAAACAGGTCATCGCCTACCAGCTGCAACTTGTCACCGAGGGATTGCGTGAGCATGGCCCAACCCGACCAGTCATCTTCGGCCATACCGTCCTCGATACTGAGAATCGGATAATCAGCGCTCCAGCTGCCCAGCAAATCGACCATTTGCGCTGCAGTCAGCTGACGACCTTCGCTGGCGAGTTGATAACTGCCATCAAGGTAAAACTCGCTGCTGGCAACGTCCAGCCCCAACCACACATGCTCACCGGCACGATAGCCGGCCAATTCGATCGCTGACATGATCACGTCCAGCGCGGCCTTGTTGGATTTAAGCTCCGGCGCAAAACCACCTTCGTCGCCAACAGCAGTATTCAGCGACTGCTGTTTCAACACACTGCGCAGTGCATGAAAAATCTCCACGCCGCAGCGCAAGGCCTCGGAGAAGCTCGGCAATCCGGCCGGGATGATCATGAATTCCTGAAAATCGACAGCATTATCGGCATGCATGCCGCCGTTGATGATGTTCATCATCGGCACCGGCATCAGTGCTTGCGTATTATCCTGCTGCAAATACTCGTACACGCGTTGGCCCTGCTCATCCGCCATGGCTCGTGCCAGTGCCAGGGAAACACCCAACATTGCATTAGCGCCCAGCTCCGACTTGTTGTCGCTGCCGTCCAGCTCAATCAAACGCAAGTCCAGCGCGCGCTGGTCACCGGCTTCCACATGCTTCAAGGCGGAATGAATGACACCATTGACGTTGCGCACCGCCTTCAGGACACCTTTGCCGGCATAGCGCTGCTGATCACCATCGCGCAACTCCATCGCCTCGTGGCTGCCAGTGGAGGCCCCCGATGGCACAGCCGCCCTGCCCCAGGCGCCGGATTCCAGCAGCGCATCGACTTCCAGCGTCGGATTGCCTCGGGAGTCAAGGATTTCTCGGGCATGTAATTTTTTGATAATACTCATTTTTGTCGTTTCAATTATTGCTTGGGTCAGATGATTTTTAGCGACTTTACCACGGCATCAATCTGTTGCAGACTGTGCAACAACTCAGGCATGGCCTGCAGCGGCCAGGCATTGGGACCATCGCTGAGCGCCTGATCCGGGTGTGGATGAGTTTCCATGAACACACCGCTGACGCCTGCAGCCACAGCTGCGCGTGCCAGTAACGGCACAAATTCGCGGCAACCACCGGATGACTGGCCACGAGCGCCGGGTTGCTGTACCGCATGCGTGGCGTCGAACACCACCGGACAGCCGGTGGTTGCATGCATGATCTGCAGGCTGCGCATATCCACCACCAGGTCATGATACCCAAAACTGAAGCCGCGCTCACAGACCAGCACCTGATCGTTGCCGACGGCACGCGCCTTGGCCACGACGTGCTGCATTTCCTGCGGCGACAGAAACTGCCCTTTCTTGATGTTGACTGGTTTACCGGCGGCCGCCACGCGCTGAATGAAATTGGTCTGACGACAAAGCATGGCGGGGGTCTGCAGCACATCCACCACCGCCGCGACCTGATCGATATCGGTATCCTCATGCACATCAGTGAGCACCGCCAAGCCGGTCTGACGTTTGACTTCAGCCAGTATACGCAAGCCCTCGTCCACACCCGGACCACGGAAACTGTTGATCGAGGTCCGGTTGGCCTTGTCAAAACTGGACTTGTAAATGCACAGCATGCCCAACTGCGCGGTCATCTCGGCGAGCTGGCCGGCGGTATCAATGGCCAGTTGCTCGGATTCGATCACGCAAGGCCCGGCGATCAGAAACAATGGCTGATCGGCGCCGATGGCATGTCCTGCCAGATTCATTTCACTGCGGACTTGAACGCCGGTTCAGACATTGACCCAGACGACGACTGATGCTGCAATGCGGCCTTGATGAAGCTGTCAAACAAGGGATGGCTGTACAGCGGCGAGGAGGTGAATTCGGGGTGAAACTGACAAGCCAGGAACCATGGATGATCCGGCAACTCAACGATCTCCACCAGTTCGTCATCACTGGAGTGGCCACTCATGAACAGACCGTGCTGTTGCAGAATATCGCGATAGGCGTTGTTCAATTCGTAGCGGTGCCGATGCCGTTCGACCACCTGGTCGGCAGCGTAGACCTTGTGTGCCAGCGACCCCGGCTGCAATTGACACTCCTGCCCGCCCAGACGCATAGTGCCGCCCAGATCCGAAGTTGCATCGCGCTGTTCGATGGCACCGGTACGGTCCAGCCATTCGGACATCATTGCGATCACCGGCGCGCTGGTGGCCAGGTTGTTCTCGGTGCTGTTGGCATCGTCCAGGCCGCAGCAGTGACGCGCAAATTCGACCACTGCTGCATGCATGCCGTAGCAGATACCAAGGTAGGGAATCTGCTGTTCGCGCGCGAACCTGACGGCCTCGATCTTGCCTTCAAAACCCCGTTCGCCAAAGCCACCTGGCACCAGAATCGCATCGGCATCGTGCAACAGCGCCACGCCCTGCTGCTCAATCAACTCCGAGTCTATGGCCTTGATAGTGACCTTGATGCCCTGGATGTAGCCACCCTGGGCCAGGGCTTCGGTCAATGATTTGTAAGCATCGGAATGCTCCACGTACTTGCCCACCATGGCCACGGTAACACTGGCCGTGGTGCTGGCCATGCGTTTCACCAGCGCTTCCCAGGCGGACAGGTCCGCTGGCGGACAATCCAGTTGCAGAATATCGAGCACGATATCGTCGAGCTGCTGGGCGTGCAGTTCCAGCGGAATCTGATAAATATTGCCAACATCAAGCGCGGCAATCACCGCTTCTTCGCGGACATTGGTAAACAGTGCAATCTTGCGGCGCTCGGACTCCTCCACCGGCCGCTCGCTGCGGCAAATCAGCACATCCGGCTGGATACCGATGCTGCGCAGCTCCTTGACCGAATGCTGGGTGGGTTTGGTTTTGATCTCGTTGGCTGCGGCCAGGTACGGCACCAGAGTCAAATGCATGAACACCGTGCGCCCACGATGCTCGCTGCCGAGTTGACGAATGGCCTCCAGAAATGGCAGCGATTCGATATCCCCGACGGTACCGCCGATTTCCACCATGGTCACATCAAATCCTTCGGCAGCCTGCAGAATGCGCTCCTTGATGCGATCGGTAATGTGCGGAATCACCTGCACGGTTGCGCCCAGATACTCACCACGGCGCTCGCGCGCGATGACATCGGCATAGATGCTGCCGGAGGTAAAGTTGTTGTTCTGGGTCATGCGCGTGCGCACAAAACGCTCGTAATGGCCCAGATCCAGATCGGTTTCGGCGCCGTCCTCGGTGACGTAGACCTCACCGTGCTGAAACGGGCTCATGGTGCCCGGATCCACGTTGATATAGGGATCCAGCTTCATCAGCGTCACTTTTAGTCCACGCGTCTCGAGAACGGCAGCAAGCGAGGCGGCAGTAATCCCCTTACCAAGAGAAGAAACCACACCGCCAGTGACAAATATAAATCGTGACATTGAGCTGAAAATCCGTAGCAAGTGCAACGGGGATGTAGTTTAATTCACCCGAGCAGAATTATCCATTGGCAGCAGCTGATACCTTCATCTTTATCCGCAGTTCAACAGGTGTCCACTGCCGCAGCCATGCTGCAAGGCGATGCTGATTTGCTGGGTTATTTGCAGCAGGCCGTTTTGCATTATGCTATGGCAAAAGGCTGAATACATTGAACACGCTGACTATCGCGTATATACTTTAGCTACACATCAACGCAACAGGCAGCATTACGCATGAGTACGAATCGCAAGATCCCCCCCCACTTCGAGGGTCGTGTTCAGGCCTGGGGCAACAGCATGGGCCTGCGCATCACCCGGGCGGTCGGCCAGGCGGCACAGCTTGAGCAAGGCACTCGGGTCACCATGGAGTTGACCGAGCAGGGCCTGCTTATCCGCCCAAAGGAGACGTCGCGCATGCCCTGGACCGAGCAAGAGCTGCTCGAAGGGATGGATTCGCATCGGGCACATGCCGACGAACTGCCTGAGTTAATCGGCCACGAATACTCAGACTGATGCCCCGCTACGTTCCCGCACGCGGCGAGATCGTCTGGCTCGATTTCGAACCTACCCGCGGCAAGGAAATCGGCAAGTACAGACCGGCACTCGTGCTTTCCAGCACCCATTACAATGACATGACCGGCCTGCTGATCTGTTGCCCGATCAGTACCAGCGTACGCGGTGGTCCCACCGAAGTCGCCGTCACGAATCTTGCTGAACCCTGCGTTGTCGCCTGTAACCTCGTTCACACTCTGGACTGGCGGCAACGTAAGATCAAGCAGGCGGCGAGTGCTGATATGGTACTCGTAAACGAAGTTCTTGCCCGACTCTTGCCCTTGCTCGGCGCTCAGGCCTGAAGCAATCATAATGCAACACATCACGCTGTTGCAGTCTCATGTGAAGCAGGGATCCAGCTTCATCAGCGTAACTATTAGACCACGCGTCTCGAGAACGGCAGCAAGCGAGGCGGCAGTAATCCCCTTACCAAGAGAAGAAACCACACCGCCGGTGACAAATATAAATCGTGACATTGAGCTGGAAATCCGTAGCAAGTGCAACGGGGATGTAGTTTAATTCACCCGGGCAGAATTACCCATTGGCAGCTATCGGCGGCTATGTCTGCATCTGCGCATTTGCTGCGTTCCGATACACCACAATACCGCTGTTTCCCAGCCTCAATGGCGGCAGGAAATGCTTGCAATCTGCGCACTGTTGACGTAAGTTTTCTATGATCGCCGATCACGATGGGTCATATTCAAGGAGAGTTGGGGGCATGACACAAACGAGCAAAGGAAAGGTATCAGCAACAGACACCTCCGCAGCGGCATCGTCGTCGCTGTCTGATATGGGCAACAAGCATGGATTTGAACGTCGCTGTGCGCTGGCGCTGGCGATTGCTGCTGGGCTGAGTCTGGGGGTGCAAAGCAATGCCCAGGCTCAGTTGTTTCCGCCAGTGGTCAATCTTGGCAGCCTGAATGGTGCCAATGGCTTTCGTCTCGATGGTCAGACGGCGGATGACCGCTCCGGCCGCTCGGTCAGCGGCGCCGGCGATATCAACGGCGACGGCATCGATGATCTGATCATTGGGGCTTCCCGCGCCAATTCGAACGGCAGCCTGTCCGGCAGCAGCTATGTGGTGTTCGGCAAGA
>JAJFKZ010000015.1 GCA_021772955.1 Gammaproteobacteria bacterium
TGGACACGGATTGTCCTGTTCGAGTTCAGGCCAAATCTGGCGTTGCACCTCGAACGATCGCCCTTGAACCATAGCTACGGCTATGCTTCTGCGGGCGATCGTCCAATCTGCTTAGCCAGCTTCGCCCTGCTCCTCGAACCCTTCATGAAATATGCGGGTTAGCGAGTGGGGTGGATGGGCATTTCAGTGGCGCGATATCGACAACCCGGAGCAAATAGGGCGCACAGAATGGAGTCCGTTCAAGACAGAATCCGACTACATGGCCCCCAGTGACAAGTCATTCATGATGAACTTTCGTGTCGATGATCTGGATGCCCTGCTGAGCCAGCTGCGCGCTGCCGGGATTGAGATTATCGGCACACCGGAAACCAGCGAGTACGGCAAGTTTGCCTGGATCATGGACCCCAACGGCATCAAACTGGAACTCTGGGAACCACCCGCCACAGCAAGCACGAGCTGACCCGTCAGCCTGTTGCCCCGCTAACCCGCATATTTCATAAAGGCGGACAGTTACTGATTATTTTTACGGATAAACAAGGGGCGATAACGGTGAAATTTGGCATAGTAAAGTGGATACATTTGTCCTGTTCGAGTTCAGGCCAAACCCGGCAATGTTTCACATTTGACTGTAGCCATACTGCACCCAGGCAACTGGTCCTGCACCCGGTACTCTAGCAAGCCCTCAGCCGCAGCGGCCAGTGCTGACCAGCGCTGTGTGCAACCATTTTAAGCACATCTGTGGGCTGGACGGTACGCACCAGTACCGGCCCTATCAACCCGCTGGATGCTATTATCACCCTTCATTGGAAGCTTGTGAATAAAATGATCAGTGAGACTCACCAGAAATCAGCTTCAGGCAATGCACAGCGCCCGCCTTTTACCCTGAACTTCTCGCGCCAGTTCGAGAGTTGGCTGAAAGGCTTTAACGCCAGCATTGCGTTTTCCACCTACCAGGCCGGCAAGGTGTTCATGATTGGCATGGGTGACAACGGCATCAGCATCGCCGAGCGCACCTTTGCCCGCTGCATGGGCCTGGCCGCGCGCGCCGACCGCTTTTATCTGGCCAGCCAGTACCAGCTGTGGCGTTTCAACAATGTGCTTGATCCCGGCGAGCAGTATCAGGGTTACGACAAGCTGTTCATTCCGCACGTGGGCTTTACCACCGGCGATGTGGACGCGCACGATATCGGCATTGACGCCGATGCCGAGCCGGTGTTCGTCAACACGCTGTTCAGCTGTCTGGCGCGGCCGTCGTCGAAGGCCAACTTTGATGTGCTGTGGCAGCCTCCGTTCATCAGTCGACTGGCACCGGAGGATCGCTGCCATCTCAACGGTCTGGCCATGTTCGAGGGCGAACCGGCCTGGGTCACCATGATCAGCAAAAGCGATGTCGCCGAGGGCTGGCGCGATCATCGCCATGACGGCGGTGTGATGATGGATGTGCGCAGCAACGAGATAGTTTGCGAAGGTCTGTCAATGCCGCATTCGCCGCGCTGGTACAGGCGCAAGCTGTGGCTGCTCAACTCCGGCCGTGGTGAGTTGGGGCATGTCGATCTGAACACCGGCAAGTTTGAGCCATTGTGCTTTGTGCCCGGCTATGCCCGCGGCCTGGCAATGCATGGCAAGTATGCGCTGGTGGGGCTGTCCAAGGCCCGCAATCAATCGTTCAGCGGGCTGGCACTGGATGATGAACTGCAACAGCGCAGCGCCGAGGCACGTTGCGGCATTGTGGTCATTGATCTGGATAGCGGTGATTTGTTGCATCACCTGCGCATCGAAGGCGTGGTCGAGGAATTGTTCGACGTCAGTGTCATCCCCGGCGCCATCCGCCCGATGCTGCTGGGCTTCAAGACCGACGAAATCAAGCACATGGTGCGCTTTGGATTATAGTTCTTGTATTGGTGAGCGGCGCTTGACGGATTGCAGTGCGGGCAAGGCAATCGGTCCGCGCCACTGCCGCAGCACTGCTCGTACAAAACTCGGATCATGCGCATCAAGTTCAGCAATCTGTGGCAATGCCGACCATGGTGCACGCACGTCACGATGATGCGCACGGTGCAAATTGAAGTGCAGAATGGTGCGACTCAGCCACTGCGGCAGGCGCAGGTTCAGCGCATAGAACTTATCGTCCAGCGGCGTGGCGTAGTGAAACGCATTGTCCACCAATGAAATTACCAGCGCGCGCCAGGCCAACAGCAGCAGCACACACCACCACAAGCCGCCCCATAACCACAATGCCGTGGCGTACAAAGCCAGTACCAGCGCGGCGTCCATGCGCAGTTCACGCAGATGTTGCGCGCTGATCAACTCCTTGCTGGCACGCTGTAAATCAGCGGCATGGTCGGCGCCCGGATGGGTTGAATGCAGCACTCGCTCAAGCTGACTTTGGGGTAAAAAAATCACCACATTAAACAGCAGTTCGGCCACATACAAACCACCACCAATGCGCAAAAAGTGCACCAGTGCTGCGCGCCAGCGGGGTTTTTGCTGTGGGTCATACACCTCGGAACGATCCGCCGGCCCGCGCGAGTTGCGATGATGATGCAGATGGCCATGCCGCAGCATGCGCAGTGGACAGCCGTGCGCAATCGCCAGCACTCTGCCCCAACGCTGATTGCGCTCGCTGTCGCTGCTGAAAAGCCCATGAATGGTCTCGTGAATCAGCGCCCACAAGGTGGTGCTGAACAGCGCCGCCAGTGCCAGCAAGGTGAGCGCCAGCGGCTGCGCCACGGACTGTATGCCCGGCCACACCAGCCAGCACACAGGCAGCAACAACAGGGCACTCAACTGCAGACACAACAGGCCTGCAGCAAGCAGCTGGTTGCTGCGCTGCGGAATGGCATAGTGTGCTGATGCATCGCTCAAGCCCGGACTCTCCTGCGTTTTGTATTTGTTATAACTGGCAATGTCATAGTACTACTCGCGCGGTGCACTGGTAGCCCTTTAACCTGATTATGACGGGTTCAGCGTTCCTGTGGCGTTGCGACGCTGGTAAAGGACCCAGGCATTCACCGCGCGCCCGTACTATTTGCCGCAAAAGATCGAAAACTCTGTGTCAACCTGGCTTACCCTCGCTACGATCGGTTAACTCCGACAGGCTGCCCGCAAGATTACCTGCTGGCGTGATCGCGAGCGATTTCTGTCATTTGCTCGGTCAGCTGCTGCTGTGTTGCCCGGTGCCAGAATTCAGTTGCGAGTTCACGCGCTTCGTCCCAGATGTCGATGGTGTTCACGGCGGCATGCGGCTGATCGATAGCCGAGTTTCTCAGGTTACCGCTTGCCGGTGGTGCGTATGCCATAGGAAGCTGGTCGAACGCCGGAGCTACGTTGTAGCCGCTTGCTGTCGGGAACAATAACACGTTGTAGTGGTGGCGATCGGTGTTTGCGATCAATGCACCATAGGCATCCAACAGTGCAATTCGATGCAGGCTTTCGTCGCTCAACTCACCCCGCCTGTGTATTTTTTCTGCAGAGTTCGTCCAACTGCCGTCAACGTCTTCGACAGCTGCTGCAAGTGTCAAAACGGCCCGCCGTCCAACTTCTCCGACCCGATCGAATCTGTCAACAAGCAGACATCTTAGGCCCGGCAGATCAACGATGTGGGAGTGAGCTGCATCAATACCAGCGTCCTGCAATGTTTGCAGTGCGACGTGTTCAAGCAACAGTAAATCCTGCCATCTGCGAGCATTGTCACTTGCATCGGTTGCAAACTTCACGATGCGATGTTTCCCATCGACGAATGCGGTGAACTTTGGCTGTTCGCCACCTGCAGGCGAGCTTACATGCTCTCCAGCGATTGCCGGGTCGGCGAGCCTTCGAAAGTCTTCCAAGGTGTCCGCTTCGTGTTGCAGGCTTTGCCAGCGATCGAACGACTCTCTGCCAACCACCAGGTTGCCCGGAAGATCCTCTCCCCGCCGGCTTAGTGCAATGAGGATATGGCGGTCAGACCAATCCGCAAAGTCTTCCGGCAAGCCAAGATCTGCATGATGGCGGGCATAAGATCGCCCGAGGAACCCCTTCGGAGCTATGTCATGCAGTTCCGGCGGTAACCCGTCGATGATGGTGTCATCAGGCAACCAGACCGATTCTGCAGCTTCCAGTGTGACGAGTTCACCCGCGCGATGCAGCGCGCCGGTGTCATCGACCCGGAAAACAGGGAACGTATCCGTATCCAGGCCGGTGTGGATTCTCCTGGCAGCGTACTGGGTTCTGCGCGCACGGCCGAACCTGAGGATCTTGTCGGCTTCCCTTGCATAGGCGTTCATCAGGGTCACTCGGCTGACCCCGAGAGACCGTATAAGGTCTCCGGCCTGCCTGGCACCGTGCATGAGGCTTGGTCGCAATTGAATCATAAACTTAACGATTATGGATAGTTTAAGTCTATGTAAAGTATTACTTTATAGCCAATAAGTCAATGATAGTCTTAACAATTATATTTACAATTATTCGGTTCGATTGCGCCCACGCAAACATGTTGATCGAAGCCTGTAGACTCCAATCAACGTCAAACACATGTATGGAATGGTGGCCAGGGGCGGACTAAAAACGCCGGGAGCGTTTTTGGACAGTCGCAGGCTGGTCCGCAGGGCGACAGCCCAAGGATAACGGACATGGAGGTCCGTTACCTTCGAACCACCATCAAACAATCGGTTCGATTGCGCCCAAAACTGGAAGCCGATCAAAGCTGAATGGCTTCAATCAAAATTAATCTCAATCAAGGAATGGTGGCCAGGGGCGGAATCGAACCACCGACACGCGGATTTTCAATCCGCTGCTCTACCGACTGAGCTACCTGGCCGTGCCGAAATGAACTGACAGCAAGCCGACTATTACAACCGCTGTCGACGTCAAAGTCAATATCTTCCGGCCACAAAAAGCCGCACATTGTAATCAGCCAGGTCAGCTTGCGGTCTTGCAAGGACCGAGTTCAGCCCAATCTCTTTGGGCACCTTTCCTTTGTACCGTCATGGAGTATGCACATGTCAAAATTTACCCTGCACGACGTCAATAGCGCGCCGGATGCCTCCAAACCACTGTTGGAAAATTCTCTGCAAGGTTTCGGTATGATTCCTAATCTGCACGCAGTGCTGGCGGAATCACCACAGGCTCTGGAAGCCTACAAGACCTTGACCAAGCTATTTCTGGAAACCAGCCTGTCCAGCAACGAAAAGCACGTGCTGTGGCTGACCATCAACGTCGCCAATCGCTGCCACTATTGTGTTCCGGCGCACACCATGCTGGCCAAGAAGGACAATGTCCCTGATGAGATCATCACCGCACTGCGCGCGAACCGTGAACTGCCGGATGCCAAACTCAATGCATTGCGTAACTTTGCACTGGCCATCGTGGAGCAACGTGGTGAAGTAGCAGACAGCGACATCAAGGCGTTTCTGGATGCTGGTTTTGATCGTCGCAATGTGCTGGACGTGATGCTGGGTGTGGCGCACAAAACCCTGTCCAACTATACCAACCACATCACGCACACACCGGTTGATGAGGCATTCAAGAAGTTCGCCTGGCAGTCCGCCTGAGGTCTTCCTGCTCCAATGCTCTGCGTGGGAAGCTGGCCATCGCTACAAGATTGGCATCGGCCGTAGCGATATAATAACGTGCACTTTTTATAACATTATCCGATGGCCGATTTCTTCGCCTTTTTCATTCCCTGGGAGTTCAGCTGGCTGGTGCAAATCGCCATCTGGGGTTCGCTGTGGCTGTATTGGCGCGGCCTGAAAGCCAGCACCAAGCGCCCCGGCTTTGGTTCCCGCCTGGCTTTTATTGTGGGGCTGTTATTAATCTATCTGGTGACCCAGACGCGTTTTGATTACTGGTCGCAATACATGTTTTTCGTGCATCGCGGACAACACTTGATATTGCATCACATGGCGCCGTTTCTGATTGCCCTGTCGATGCCGGCTGCGGTTTTTGCTGCGGGCTTGCCAGTCACCGTCAAAGCCTGGTTCCGACAGCGCACATTGCTGCGCGGATGGCTGCTCAGCATCTATGCATTCTTGCAGCATCCGGCGATTGCCTGCCTGTTGTTTGTCGGTCTGATTTATTTCTGGCTGACGCCGTCCATCCATTTCGATGCCATGCTCAACCTGCGCCTGTACTGGCTGATGAACTGGAGCATGGCGCTGGATGGTCTGCTGTTCTGGTGGTTGATGCTGCAGCGCGGGCAACCCGGCATTACACCGCGTCTGAACTATGGGCTGCGCATCCTGCTGTTGGTGGCGATCATGCCACCGCAGATCATACTCGGCGCCCGATTGGCATTCAGCAAACAGGTGTGGTTTGACGTTTATGCAGTCTGCGGACGTGCCTGGCCATTGGCGCCGCTGACCGACCAGCAGCTGGGCGGTTTGCTGACCTGGATTCCGGCCGCGATGATGAGCGTGATCGCCGCACTGGTGTTGCTGCGCTTCATGCTGCAGGCCAGTTCACACAATTTGCCCATTAACGCAAGCAAGCAGGCTACACTGCCATGATGAAAAAAATTCTCGCCATTGTGCTGCTACTGGTGCTGCTGGTCAGCGGCTGGTTCTGGTCGGTCAGCATGCAGCCGGATACCACGCTACGCATCGATCATCCTCGTATTCGTCTGCTCCCCGGAGGTGGTCCGCTGGCCGGCTATTTCACCATCATTAATGCCGGTGACCACGACCTGCGCCTGCTTACAGCCAGCAGTGATGCGTTTGCGCGCATCATGATCCACAAGTCGGTCAGGCACGCCGGCCAGTCCAGCATGGCCGAACAAGCCGACGGCGTGGCCATCGCTGCCGGTGCCCGGCTTGAGTTTGCTCCCGGCGGCCTGCATCTGATGCTTATGCAAGCCAAGCAAACAATGAGCATAGGTGATGAAGTGTTGATCAGCCTGGAGTTTTCCGACAGTCAGGACGCGACTCGCAGCATCGCAGTACCGTTTACCGTGGTCCCGGTGCAAGCACAATGAGACCGCTGCAGCTGACCATTATGATGGCAACGGTGCTGCTGCTGAGCGCCTGTCAATCCGACTACGACTGGCACGGCAAGGACATCAGCGGGCTGATGCCGGACCTGGCATTCGAACTCACCGATGAGGATGGCAACAGCGTCACCGCAGAGGCCTATACCGACGATGTGATTCTGATGTATTTCGGCTTTACCTATTGCCCTGATATCTGCCCGACCGCACTGGCCAAGCTGGCAGCAGCAGTACGCAAGCTGCCCGATGCTGTGCAGCAGCGAACCCGCATCCTGTTCGTCAGCGTCGATCCCGATCGGGACACGCCAGCACGACTCAATGAATACACCGCCGCCTTTGATCCACGCATGATAGGTCTGACCGGCACACAAAAACAGCTGCAGGCCTTGACCCGCCGTTATCGCATAACCTACGGCTATGAGCAGCCCAACAGTGATGGCAATTACAATGTCAGCCACAGTTCGGCCATCTTCGCCTTCGATCGTCAGCAGCAGGTGCGCTTGTTGCAGCGTGATGACCTTGCTGTGCAGCAGCTGTATGAGGATATACTACAACTGTCCACGCTGTAGGAGATTGAGTATGACAGGAGTCTGCAAATCGAAACTGCTACTGTTGCTGGTGATGGCGGGCTTGTTACTGTTCACGCTGCTGGGCAAAGCCGCCGACGATACCTCCCTGCAACTGCGCGAGTTGGATATCCGCCAAGCCCAGCAAGCGATGGCCGATGACCGCCTGACGGCGGTCGCACTGAGCAATTATTATCTGCAGCAAATCGAGACCAGAAATCCGCAGCTGCACGCCATCATCACCGTCAATCCGGATCTGCTGACCCAGGCGCGCACACTGGATGAAGAACGTCAGGCCGGCAACGTACGCGGTCCATTGCACGGCATTCCAGTACTGCTCAAGGACAACATCGAAGCGCGCGAAAAAATGCCAACCACGGCTGGCTCTCTGGCCTTGCTGAATAACTACACAGGTCGGGATGCGGCCATCACCAAGAAGCTGCGTGCATCAGGCGCATTGATTCTGGGCAAGGCCAATCTCAGCGAATGGGCTAATTTTCGCTCCACGCGCTCTTCCTCAGGCTGGAGCGGCGTGGCTGGACAAACGCATAACCCCTATGATCTGGCCAAAACCCCATGTGGTTCCAGCTCCGGTTCAGCGGTGGCTGTGGCAGCCGATCTGACGCTGCTCGCCATTGGCACCGAAACCGACGGCTCGATCACCTGTCCAGCCAGCATCAATGGCGTGGTCGGCATCAAACCCACCATCGGACTGGTCAGTCGTACCGGCATTGTGCCGATCTCACATCGCCAGGATAGCGCCGGGCCAATGGCGCGAAATGTGCATGATGCAGCGGTGTTATTGACCGCCATGGCAGGTTATGACAATACCGATGCCAGCACCACCTACGCCCTCACCAAAGGTGTGTTCGGCATCGATTACAGCCGTCGCCTGGAGCAGATCGATATCCGGGGCAAGCGCATCGGCGTGCTGCGTGGCAATGCCGGTTTTCATGACGGCGTTGATCAGCTGTTTGAGCAGGCCATCGCCGACCTCAGCTCTGCAGGTGCGGTGATCATCGACGGGCTCGAATTCGCCGAAGCAGAAGATCAGGACCAATACTTCGGCGATTACACCAATACCCTGCGCCACGATTTCAAGCGCGATCTGAACAGTTATCTTGCCAGCCTGCCGGAAGTACCCGAACAGGCTGCAAATCTGGATGCCCTGATCGCGTTCAACAAAGCTAATGCCGAGCGCGAAATGCCATGGTTCGGTCAGGAGCTGTTCGAACAGTCAGCGGCACTGATCGATTTTGATGACGCCGAATATGGCAAGACTGTCGCGGCGCTGACACGCATCACTCGCAACGCCATTGACACCTTGTTGCAAGAGCACAAGCTGGCTGCATTGATTGCGCCGACGCGTGGTGCTGCCTGGAGTATTGACAAGATCAACGGCGATGCCGGCTCCGGTGGCAGCTCGACCTATGCCGCCATTTCCGGTTATCCGCACATCACCGTGCCGATGGGCTTTATCCATCACCTGCCAGTGGGCTTATCATTCATGGGCACGGCCTTTGCCGAGGTCGAGTTGATCCAGATTGCCCATGTGTATGAACAGACCAGCCAGCGTCGTCGGCCACCGCCAACGCAATCACGCATGATCATGCCCTGAGTCAGGCTGTATCAAATTGGATCAATCAATAGCCCGGAACTGTTAAACAAGCCGCCGATCGCAATAGCGACGCCAGCCCAGCAATGCCAGTCCAGCAATGCGCCGACAGCAGCCCTTATCGTCAACCCCGAGATCACCATGAGAACCAAGTCATGAGCAAGGAAACCTTCACCGCCTTTCAACAACGTCGGGAGCAGGGCAATCAGGCCTTGCTGGCCACCGAGTCATTGGCCATCAAACGCTTTATGGGCCTGGACAAGAATGTTTATGCCGACGGTGCTTTGGATGTAAAGACCAAGGAGTTGCTGGGGCTGGTGGCATCCATGGTACTGCGCTGCAATGACTGCATCGATTACCACCTGCAGCGCTGTGTCGAGGAAGGCCACGGCAAGGCCGAAATCGACGAAGCCATGAGCGTAGCACTGATGGTCGGCGGCAG
>JAJFKZ010000141.1 GCA_021772955.1 Gammaproteobacteria bacterium
TGATCGAAATTGAAAAAGTACAGTTCGTCCTATTCGGTGTTAGAAAAAATCTGCCGTCGTAGTTTGGCACATCCTCCTTGAACCTTAGCCAGCTATGGCTCTGCGGACGATGCACCAAACTACTTTGGCAGATTTCCCCTACAATCCGAATCCCTCATGAAATAAGCGGGTTAGACCAGTGATCGAGCCAACCATCAGCGAAACTTTGTATGCCTTGCGTCAGCAACATCGGGATCTGGATCAGACCATTGCCGCGCTGGCGGCCCAATCCAGCATTGATCAACTGTTGCTCAAGCGTCTGAAAATGCAAAAACTGCGGTTGAAGGACAAGATTCGTTACTGGCAATCCAAAGCCATCCCTGATCTGGACGCCTGACGCGTAGTGTCTGCAGGCGTCACCACCGCGGCAATGCAAAAGCTAGCTATGCACAGATTACACGGATTTCCCCCGCATGCTTCAGGTCTCTCCGCGCAGCTTGCCGGATGTTGACTTCAACCCATCAGGTCAATTGTCGGTGCAGTGCAAGTGGGTTCAGCAAATACCAATCAATCGGTGCAATCGGTGTAATCTGCGGATTAAAAAAGCCATCAGACGAGCCAGATGGCTGCTCTAATCATCTACTGTATTGACTTCTTTGTGCGTGCCTGAGTTGGCCGCTTGGTCGTCACCGGCGGGGCCAGATTCGGGGGTCGCTGCGGTTAGCGCACCTGCTGCCAGTGCTTCCAGCAGCTGTTTGTTGGGCGCCAGCTGCAAGATGCTGTGGCGAATTTCCTTGCTCAGAATCAGCTTCGCATCGGTATTCAACTGATCCAGCTGGTCACCAAAGACAAAGCGGTTCTCGTCATTACGCTGCAACAAACCCATTTCCAGCATCTGATCGATCAACTGCTTGAACAACGTACGGTCGGAAAACTCCGGTGCTTCGAACTGATGCAAAATGCTCAGCCGCTCGGCAGATTGTTGACACAGCTTCTCCAGATCGACGCGGTTCAGCTTGCCGCTGCCGTTTTTGCCCAGCACGGCAAAGGTGATGTAGATGCGTTCCAGCGTTTGCAGCAAGGCGTGTGCGATCAGGCGCAACAGCCAGGCCTCCTTGGAACCGCCGCTGGCGCGCTGGTAGATGTGTTCCCGATCGATCTTGCGCAGCAGGCCCAGGCGGCGAAAGATCAACAGGTGGTGATCGATGATTTTTTCCAGCTGTGATTCCGGCCAGGGCAGAAACAATTCCCGCCGTAACAACGGGTATACCAGTCGGCAGATCTGGTGCAGACGACTGATGCTGACTTTCTGCGTGTGCAAGAAACACGAAGCAATCAACGACGGCACCGCGATCAGATGCGCCAGGTTATTGCGGAAATAGCTGATCAGCACACGCTGACTTTTGTGCACCTTGATGATGTTACCCAGCGAGTGCTCGCGCAGCTCGATGATGCCCAGCTCGATACCGTAGGCAATGATTTCATCGGGGGTTTTGGTGGTCATGCTGATGCGTTCGCCATAAGGCAACTGCGGTAGCAAGCGCTGATACACCGCCAGTAATTGGCGTAAATCCTGCTCATCCAGCGCGTTCTGGCGCGTGGCCAGCAGACAGATGGCCAGCAGGTTCACCGGGTTGACATGGGTTGCCGCGTTGATATTGGCCATGATGTTCCAGGCAGTATCATCGATCACCGGGTTCAGCCACTGTTGTTTCATCTGCTGCTCGAGTGGCGCTTCATTCCAGTCTTCGTGATGTTTTTCCAGCATCTGTGTGAGCAGGATCGGTTCACCAAAGCTGACATTGACCTGGCCATAATTCTTGCGCAGGATACCGATCACGCCAATAATCAGATCCCGCCAGGACTCCTTGCGTTTGCCGGAGCCGCGCAGCTCGTGATCATAGCTTTTGCCTTCAACCAAGGCCTCGTAACCGATGTGCACCGGTTGAAACATCACCGGGCGTTCGGGGTTCTGCAGGTAGGCGCGAATGGTCATCGCCAGCATGCCCACCTTGGGTGGCAGCAGTCTGCCGGTGCGGCTGCGCGTGCCTTCGATGAAATACTCGATGTGTACACCTTTGGCCAACAAGGCACTGACGTACTCATTGAATACCGTGGTGTAGAGCACCTGATTGCGAAAGCTGCGGCGCAGAAAAAACGCGCCACCGCGGCGTAGAAATGAGCCGAGTATGGGCAGGTTCAGGTTGATGCCTGCTGCGATGTGCGGCGGCACGAAGCCGCGCTCATACAGGATGAATGACAACAGCAGGTAATCGATATGGCTGCGATGGCAGGGAACATAAATAATTTCGTGACTGCTGGCGATGTCCTGAAATTCGCGGAAATGATGCACGTCGATACCACGGTAGATGCGGTTCCAGAACCAGCGCAAGGCCAGCTCGCTGGCTCGTATCATGGTGTAGGAGTAGTTTGCAGCGATTTCACGGGCGTAGGTCAACGCCTCATTTTCCGCCTGTTCCAGCTCCACTTCGTATTTTTGCGCATAGCTGGCAATGGCCTGCTGCACGACGTCGCGAGCGACGATGCTGTCGATCAGTGTGCGCCGATGCGAACGATCCGGGCCGATTGCGGCAGCCCGGGTATTGCGGAAGTGACTGCGCAGGATGCGTGTGAGCTTGCGCAGGGTGCGTTGAGCATCCAGGCCTTCGCTGCGCAGCTCGCTGAGTAAAATGGGCTCGGCCAGTTGCACCATGGTGGCGCGACCATTGATGATGAGGCTGAAAAAACGTCGGATGCGTCCGCCCACATCCCAGTTTTCGCTGAAAAGGACCTTGGTCAGGCTGACTTCCTGATCGGGCGCACGGCCGACCAGCACCGTGACCGGAACGATTTGCACATCGGCATGTTCGGAAACCAGATTGCCAGTCACCAGCGCAGTGAGCATGCGGGAACTGCGTCGCAGCTCCTTGTGGCGAATGATGATGCCACGAAAACGGCTCAATGAGCCGTGACTGCGGAGCAGTTGCTGCTGTTCCAGCGGCAGCGGTTGCAGGGGCGATGGCAGATTATGCTGGCGGCACACCTGTTCCAGTATCAACAATGAGGACAGGGCGTGGTTTTCCAGCACATAACAGACTGGAATCTTCGGGTCGATGTGCAGATCGGTCAGCGGTTGCGGCAGCACTGTGGTCTTGACCCACAAATGCATGATCTTGCGCAGCAATTGCAGCCACCAAAGGTATGGTTGCCGCCAGGTCGCCCAGCTTGCTGAAACTATGTCCATTCGTTAACGATTGCTCTCGCCATCAGGGCTGTGCATGATCGCACGTCTTGGACTCTCAGACAATCAATGCGGGCTCAATTGACCAATGATGTGGCATAAAAAAAAGCGGATCAGAGAACTGATCCGCTCACAGGTCCGGCCAGGCCGGGAAGGAAAGGGTGATTGATGTACAGAAGCTAGCGGGCGCGCTGATTCTGATTCAATTCAGGCAATATAATAACTTATATTTAATAGATAATGCAACACTTATGTTAATGTTTGTAAATAATTGATTTTAATCATTAAATATAGATTGTATAGTGCGCTGTATGGCCGCCGCTGCGGCTTTGGGGTCGCTGGCCAGTCGGATTGGGCGGCCGACCACGATGTGATCTGCGCCATTGGCAAAGGCCGCAGTCACATCCACGGTGCGTTTTTGATCGTCATCGGCGGGGCTGCGGTCATTGCGCACCGGGCGAATACCGGGACAGACAATCAGCAGGGCGGGATCACAGCTGTGGCGCAGTGCAGCGGCTTCCAGCCCGGAGGAGATGACGCCGGCACAGCCCAGTTGCAGTGCCCGTTGGGCGCGCGACAACACCAGCTCATGAATATCGCAGCTGAAGCCCAGGCTATCCAGGTCACCCTGGTCCAGGCTGGTCAGCGCCGTGACCGCCAGAATCTGCATCTGCCTGGCCGCAGCCGCGGCGGCAGCAAGCATCGCGTCCTGGCCGTGCACGGTGCAAAAGTGAATGCCGCGATCGTCCAGTTGTCGCACCGCGGCGGCGACGGTGGCCGGGACATCAAACAGCTTCAGATCGGCGAAGATCTTTTTGTTGCGCCGCTGCAGCTCGTCCAGCAGCTGAAAATAATCGCCGGACAGGAAAATTTCCAGTCCTAGCTTGTAGAAAGTGACCTCATCGTCGAGCTGGTCTATCAGCTGCAGCGCGCTGCTGCAGTCGGCGACATCCAGCGCGAAGATGAGTCGATCACGCGGGTCCATGCTGTTGTGGTTTGATTGTGAGTTCATGCATGCTTGAGGATAAAGTTGAAAATACGATCGGCACAAGGCTCGGGGCTGTCCATGTGCAGATGATGGTAACCGGGCAGGCTGTGCTCGGTGTAATGTTGCACGCTGGCGCTGCGCCGCTGCATCACCGACAGCGGCATCAGCGCGCTGGGTGGATCGGGCATGATCTGCACGACCGGGCATGCTATGGCCTGCAAAATGTGCAGGATTTCGGTTTCGGTCATGCGCACCGCACTGGCGATGCGCAGGCGCGGGTCGCTGCGCCATTGCCAGCCGTCGCCGGTTTGCTGCAGACCACGCTCGGTGAGCAAACGCACACTCTCTGGCTGCATGCGGGTTTGGCTTAGGCGGGCGTGGGAGGCAGACTCCGGGCTGTCGTGTGTGCGCAGTTTGCTGCTGAGATCAGCATCCAGTCCCAGCCAGGCTTGCTGCAGCCGTACCGCGCTTTGATTGGCCTTGCCAGCCAATGGTCCCAGGCCTTCAATCAGGCTCAGGCTGGTAATGCGCTGTGGGCAAGCTGCTGCCAGCAGACAGGCACTGGCTCCACCCAATGAGTGACCGAGCAGGTGATAGTGCTGCCAGCCTTGCAGGCGCGCCACTGCACCGGCTTCATAGGCGAAATCCACCAGTTGATACCAGTTGCCGGGCGGGCGGTGGTCAGACAGCCCGTGACCGCAATGATCAAGTGCGATCAGATCGATGGCGTCAGGCAGATGCGCGGCCATCGGCGCGAACGAGTTGGCATTGTCCAGCCAGCCATGCAGGGCCAGAACCGGTACCGGTGCGCCTGCATTCCAGCGCCGTCCGCGCAAGCTAAGGCCGCTGCTCAGTTGCTGTGCAAACTCGCTGCCGGTGTGCATCAGTTCAGCGCGGTCAGATTGGCGTACGACAGCACCAGCCACTTGCAGCCGGCCTGCTCAAAATTGACCTGCACCCGCGCATGTGCGGCCTGGCCTTCAATGCTCAGGATCACACCTTCGCCAAATTTGGCGTGCGCTACGCGCTGGCCCAGATCAAAGTGGCCATCGGCCTGGCGATCGGCATGGCCATTGCCGACATGCTCGGAGCTGCCGCTGCCGCTCAAGCCGGGTCTGACTTCGTGTTTGAGTTCTGCCGGTATTTCTCGTAAAAAACGCGACGGCCGGCAGATGTTCTGGCCACCGTAGATGCGGCGCATTTCTGCATGGCACAGCACCAGGCGTTCGCGTGCGCGGGTCATGGCCACATAACACAGGCGTCGTTCTTCCTGCAGGTCGCCACTTTCTTCCACCGAGCGCTGGTGCGGAAACAGTCCTTCTTCCATGCCGGCCACAAACACCAGCGGAAACTCCAGTCCCTTGGCCGAATGCATGGTCATCAGCTGCACGCAATCATCCCAGGCATCGCCCTGGGCTTCACCGGCCTCCAGTGCCGCCTGCGCCAGGAACGCGGCCAGTGGCGTCAATCCGGCCTGCTCGTCTTCGTAACTGAGCCTGAAACCGTCGGCGGCACGCAGCAATTCATTGATGTTTTCGCGCCGGGTTTCGGCTTTCTCCGGCCCCTCCTTGTCGTAATGGCTGACCAGATCGGTACAGTCCAGCAGTTTGCGCAACTGCTGGCCGATCGCATCGGTCTGCAGGGTCTCGCGCAGCTCAAAGATCAGCTCATGAAAGCGCCGTAGCGAGGTTTGCATGCGGTTGCTGTTATCGGCACTGCAGACTTCGCTGGTGGCCTGCCACAACGATACGCCAGCATCTGCGGCCAGTGCGCGCAACTGGCTGATGGTGCGCTCGCCAATGCCGCGATTGGGCGTGTTGACCACGCGTTCGAAGGCACTGTCGTTGTCAGGGTTACTGAGCAGATGCAGATACGCCAGTGCATCCTTGATTTCGGCGCGCTCAAAAAAGCGCAACCCACCGTAGACGCGATAGGGGATACCTTCACGCATCAGGACCTGCTCAAACAAGCGTGATTGGGCATTGGAGCGATACAGTATTGCCGCTTCATCCGCGCGCCGGTCAGCATCGCGCCATAACTGAATCTGACCGATCACAAATTCAGCTTCATCTTCTTCGTTGTAGGCGCTGTATACCTGCACCGGCTCGCCATTGGCGGCCTCGGTCCACAGGTTCTTGCCAAGCCGATCGTCGTTGTTGGCGATGATGGCATTGGCGGCCGCCAGAATGTTGCCGCTGGAGCGGTAGTTTTGTTCCAGCCGCACGGTCAGTGGCTTGAAATCATTGACGAAGAACTGCACGTTTTCGACCCGTGCACCACGCCATCCATAGATGGACTGGTCGTCATCACCCACCGCAAAGACGCTGCCCTGGCTACCGGCCAGCATGCGGATCCAGCCATACTGAATGGCGTTGGTATCTTGAAACTCATCGATCAAAAGATGCGGAAAACGCTGACGATATTGCTGTAGCAGCTGCTGGTCATCGCGCAACAACTCATGTGCGCGCAACAGCAATTCGGCAAAATCCACCACGCCGGCAAGCCGACACTGCTGCTCATAGCCCTGATAAATCTGTTGCCAACCGGAGATGATCGGATTGCCTTGACCATTGATATCGTCGGGGCGCTGACCCTCGTCCTTGCGCGCGTTGATCCACCACTGCGCCTGGCGGGCCGGCCACTGGTTCTCGTCCCAGCCTTTTTCGCGTATCAAACGGCGCAGCAGCCGGTACTGGTCGTCGCTGTCGATAATCTGGAAACCGGCCGGCAGTGCGGCCAGTTCGTGGTGGCTGCGCAACAGGCGATGGGCCAGACCGTGAAAAGTACCAACCCACATACCGCGCACCGGAATCTGCAGCAGGTCCTGCACTCGATGGCGCATTTCGTTGGCGGCCTTGTTGGTGAAGGTTACCGCCATGATACTCAATGGCGAGACATGTTCGACCTGGATCAGCCAGGCAATCCGATACACCAGCACACGCGTTTTGCCGCTGCCGGCGCCGGCCAGAATCATCTGGTTGCCGGGTGGGGCAGATACCGCTTCACGTTGGGCATCATTCAGGGGGTCGAGCAGGTGGGAAACATCCATGCCGCTATTTTACTTGATTGCAATTGGCTTGTTCAGGCCGACGCCGGGCGCGGACGTCATGTCGTAATGCTAGCCCGGCCTCGAGCTGTTACGGCAGCTGCTAGCCGGACAGTGCCCGATGTCCGATGTCGGTGCGGTAGCAGGCGTGGTCGAAACTGATCTCGTTGATACGCTGATAGGCCTGATCACGGGCTTGCTGCAAATCGTGGCCCAGGGCGGTGACACACAGTACCCGGCCGCCGCTGCTGAGCAACTCACCAGCGACCAGTCGGGTACCGGAATGAAACACGGCGCACTCCAGCGTGCTGTGCAGCTTGCCGCTGATGGTCAGACCCTTGGGGTATTTATCGGGGTAGCCAGCGGCGGTCATGACTACGCCCAGCGCCGGCTTGTTGTGCCAGTTGGCATGCACCGATGCCAGCCGATGCTGCAATGCCGCTTCGATCAAATCCACCAGATCCGTCTGCAGTCGCAACATCAATGGCTGGGTTTCCGGATCACCCAGGCGGCAGTTGTATTCCAGAACTTTGGCATGGCCCTGATCATCGATCATCAAACCAGCATACAGAAAACCGGTGTAGCTGATACCGTCAGTGCGCATCCCCTCAAGGGTGGGTTTGATGACTTGCTCCAGCACCTGCTGGCGTACCCTCGGGGTCACCACCGGCGCTGGCGAGTAAGCGCCCATGCCGCCGGTGTTCGGTCCCCGGTCACCGTCCAGAGCGCGCTTGTGGTCCTGGGAGGTGGCGAATTCGATAAACTCGGTGCCATCGGCCATGACGATGAAGCTGGCTTCTTCACCGCTCAGGTACTCTTCGATCACAATGGCCGTGCCTGCGCTGCCGTAGTCTCGGTCCTCGAGCATGCTGCGTACTGCTTGTTCGGCTTGCTGCGGGTTTTCGGCGATGATCACACCCTTGCCGGCCGCCAATCCGCTGGCCTTGATGACCACCGGATACGATTGGCTGGCCAGGTAATCCAGCGCTGGCGCGGTCTGCTCGAATTCAGCCCAGTTGGCGGTGGGAATGCCGTGGCGTTGCATGAAGTGCTTGGCAAAGGCTTTTGAGCCTTCCAGCTGTGCTGCTTCGGCACTGGGTCCGAAGCAGGGCATATCAGCAGCCTCGAAACGATCAACAATGCCGTCGACCAGAGGCGCCTCCGGACCAATCAGGGTAAAGCTGACATCCTCGCGCTCTGCCAGCTGCAGCAGGCCATAAATGTCATCGACTTGTACATTAGCATTGCGGCATTTGCGCATGGTGGCAGTACCGCCATTGCCCGGTGCGACGATGACTTGTTCCACGCGACCGGATTGGGCCACTTTCCAGGCCAGTGCATGCTCGCGCCCGCCGCTGCCAACTATGAGTACTTTCATGATTGAAAAAATGTTGTGGTCGAAATCATTGTAAAGGATATTTTGGCAGATTATCCATGCTGCAAGCGGTGACTGCCGGAACCGGATGTCAGTGCCGGAAGTGGCGCCTGCCGGTAAACACCATCGTCATGCCATGTTCATTGACGGCGTCGATGACCTGCTGATCGCGCATCGAGCCACCGGGTTGAATAACGCAGCTGACACCCGCCGCATGCGCGGTGTCGATGCTGTCTCGGAACGGAAAAAAAGCTTCTGAGGCCATGGCCGCATGCAACATGGACCAGCCGGCCTGCTCGGCTTTGTGCACAGCAATCATGGCGCTGTCGATACGCGACATTTGCCCGGCGCCGATGCCCAGGCTGTGACCGTCGCGGGCATACACCACGGCGTTGGATTTGACCTGACGCACCAGCTGCCAGGCAAACAGCAAGTCCTGCCATTGCTGCTCATCAGGGTGCCGGTCACTGACCACCTGCATGTGCTTGCGACTGACGGTATCAAGGTCGGCTTGTTGTACCAGGTAGCCGCCGTCGATGCGGCGTAACTCTGGCATGGTCTTGCTGCTGGCCTCAGCAGTGGCCGCGCTGGTTGCTTGCGCAGAATGCACCAACACGCGCAGATTTGGCTTGCTGGCAAGCAGGCCAAGCGCAGCGTCGTCGCAGTCCGGTGCGATCAGTACTTCGGCGAACTGGCGCTGCAGCAGTTGTTCGGCAAACTCGGCCGAGATGCTGCGATTGATGGCAATAATGCCGCCAAAGGCAGAACTGCGATCGCACTGAAAGGCCAGATCATAAGCGCTAGTGATGGTGTCGGCCAGCGCTGCACCGCAGGGATTGGCGTGCTTGACGATCACGCAAGCAGCCTGGTGTGGCCGGGTGGCAGCAACTGCCTGCATGGTTTGCCAGGCGGCATCGGCGTCCATCCAGTTGTTGTACGACAACGCCTTGCCCTGCAGCTGGCTGGCGCTTACGATGCCCGTCGCCGCGCCGGGTGGCGTGTACAGTGCCGCAGACTGATGCGGGTTTTCGCCATAGCGCAAAGCTGGTTCGCGCAGCTGCAAGTCAAGCTGCAATCTGCTTGGCCAGTCGGATTGTGCCGGCGTTTGCTCAGCTTGTGGTTCGGCGCGGTCTGGAACGAACTGCTGCTGCAGGTAGGCGCTGATGGCGGCATCGTAGCTGGCGGTCATCTGAAAGCCCTGCAGCGCCAGTTGCTGACGCCTGTCGCGTACCGGAGCCTGGGGTAAACATTGCAGCAGTTCAGGGTAGTCATCCGGGTTGGTGATGGTAGTCACCCAGGCATGGTTCTTGCAGGCTGCACGCAGCATCGCCGGGCCGCCGATGTCGATTTGCTCAATCGCTGCGGCCAGGCTGCAATCAGGATCGGCAATGGTTTGGGTAAACGGGTACAGATTGACGACCAGCAGGTCAATGGCAGGAATCTGCTCGGACTGCATGAGGCTGGCGTCCACGTCCCGGCGTCCGAGCAGGCCACCGTGGATCTTTGGGTGCAGCGTCTTGACCCGCCCGTCCATGATCTCGGCTTGCCCGGTGACCTCACTCACGGGGGTCACCGGAATACCCGCCGCACGCAGCGCTGCGGCGGTGCCTCCGGTGCTGAGGATGCGCACCTGGTGCTGGTGCAGCTGCGCAGCGAGCTCGACAATGCCGCGTTTGTCAGAGACGCTCAGCAGCGCGGTGCGGATGGTGATTGCAGATGAACTGGACATGGGTTGATGCCGGACTTGCCAAGCATGATTTTAGCAGTTGTGCGCGCCTGTGTCGGCTGGCGTGGGTTGCAGATTGCCGCTTAATCGGGAAGCAGGCAGCAGGCGGTCAGTCGTGGGCGCCGTTGAGTTTGTGATGGCGCAGCTTCTGACGCAACGTGGTGCGCGTGATGCCCAGTAGCCGGGCTGCTTTGGACTGATTGCCTCCGGTATGATTCATGACCGCCAGCAGCAGGCCAAGCTCTGCTTCGCACATGACCGACTTATACAGGTCGGTGAATTTTGAACCATCCAGATCCTGTAAAAAACGTAGTGTTTTTGCGCGGCTGAGTTCAGCCAGTGAGGGCAGGTTGGATTGCTCAGGGTTGGACTGTTCAGGCATGAAAGATTGCTTCAAAGTTGCTGCGGTCATTGCTGTTGAGCATACAACGACTGCGCCATCAATCGTCATCAATCTTTGATCATTGTTACAAATTGACCCGTCTGGAGCAGCAGTTTTACTGGTTATTGTAATCCATGGCTGGCAATCTCAGCTCCAGCTGATTGGTTTCACTAAGCATCAGCGCCTCGTTGTACCTGGACACCTCAACCTGATACTGTCGCTGCACCAGATTGCGCTTGTTGTCGAGTGTCGCCAGTCGCTGTTGCTGTTGCCGGATGGAAGCTGTCAATGAATCAATGGTTGCCTGCATGGTGGAATAGGCCAGCCCCTGGTTATCGGACAGGTGCTGATACATGTAACGAGCTTCGCGCACGCGATCGCTCAGCAGTTTCAGATAGCGATCACAGATTTGTTGTTCTTTGTTCAGGTAAATCAGCGCATGATCACGCTCGTTGGCGATATCGTCGACGCTGTGGTAGGTCGCCAACAGCAGGCGTTTGGTGATACGACGGCTTTTCTGGTCTTGTGTCAGCTCGATTTCGGCGAGCATGTTGGGCACATCAGCGCTTTCAATATGTTCCAGCACCACAGCCTGACTGTTCAGGCGCTGATACTCCATGCGCACCACTTCAGGTGGCACAGTGTGACTGTAATGCAGCTGGCCAGCATCATCCAGCCATTTGTAAATGGAACCAGCCTGGGCCAGATTAGTGCCCAACGCGACCAGCAACAGCATTGCCGTGAAGCGCAAGACTACGCGGTAACAAGGTAGGTGATAGCAATGCAGGTGTTTCATATAGTTCCCCAGCTCTGTTGGTATTGCGCTACTGCCTTATGTAGTGCGCAATTAAGCGTATTACTCTCACCTTGATGGGTCTCCAGATAAGTGATCACATCGCTCAAGGTGGCAATCGATAGCACCGGAATGCCGGCGTTTTCCAGCTCCTTGCTGGCTGCCATGTCTGCCGTCTGACCGACTTCCTGACGATCCAGTGCCACCAGCAGTGCCGCGACCTGACCACCAGCAAGCCGGATGGCTGCAGCGCTGTAGCGGGCTGATGTGCCAGCGGATATGACGTCGTCGACGATGACTACTTTACCGGCGATTGCTGCGCCGACCAGTTGCCCGCCTTCTCCATGTTGTTTGGTTTCTTTGCGATCATAGGCGAAGGCGACATCGCGTTGATCCTGCTCAGCAAAGGTGCAGGCCAGTGTTGCAGCCAGAGGTATACCTTTGTAGGCCGGGCCAAACAGCATGTCGAAGTCAATACCGCTGGCGAGCAGCGCCTGGCGATAGCAGGAACTGAGCACGCGCAGTGACTGACCCGAGCTGAATTGACCGGCGTTGAAGAAGTAGGGGCTTTGACGGCCAGACTTGAGCGTGAAATCGCCGAAGCGCAATGCTTCGCAACGAATCGCTTCGGCAATGAAAAGTTCTGACCAATCTTGCATCGTCTCGTGACCAGTGAGAGTTAATACATTGATCTAGAGCCGGGACATCATGGAATTGTTATGATGGCCAAACGGCGATAGACCCGCTATGCTGCATCCATGCGAGTCGTTACGCTTAATGCCAATGGGATCCGTGCCGCGGCGCGTAAGGGCTTGTTTGACTGGGTTACCGATATCAATCCTGATATCTTGTGTATCCAGGAAACCAAAGCCCACGCCGAGCAGCTTACTACTAATGTCTTTGTTCCGCAAGATTTTCACGTAAATTTCATCTCAGCCGAGAAAAAAGGCTACAGTGGCGTGGCCATCTACAGCAAGCACAAACCCATAAACACTGTCAGTGCGCTCGGTTGGCCTCAACTTGACCTGGAAGGGCGCTGGCTACAGTACGATTTTCCGGGACTATCAGTGGCATCGCTGTACCTGCCTTCCGGCAGCGCCAAAGAAGAGCGGCAGACGGTCAAATACCAGGTCATGGATTATCTGACGCCGCTGCTGCAGCGCATGGCCAGCGCTGACCGCGAGTGGATTGTGTGCGGCGACTGGAACATCGTACACACCGAAAAGGACATCACCAACTGGCGCGCCAATCAGAAAAACTCCGGCTGTCTGCCGGCCGAGCGCGCCTGGCTGGAGCGCTTGTTCACCGAGTTCGGGCTGGTGGATGCGTTCCGGCAGGTGGATGACCGAGCTGGTCAGTACACCTGGTGGTCCAATCGCGGTCAGGCCTGGGCCAACAATGTGGGTTGGCGCATCGATTATCAGATTATCTCGCCGGGGCTGGCGCACAAGGTGCGCGCGGCACACATCTACAAGGAGCAACGCTTTTCCGACCATGCGCCATTGATCATCGACTATGATATCGAGCTTGATACCTGACCATGCCGCTGGCTGATCAGCGCCGTAGCTGGCGCGAAATCCTCATCAACCGGCGCATGCTGACCTGTCTGTTTCTGGGGTTTACTTCAGGCCTGCCGCTGTATGTGTTGATCCAGCTGATACCGGCCTGGTTGCGCACCGAAGGCGTGGATCTGGCCACGATTGGCCTGTTCAGCCTGATCGCCTTGCCCTACACGTGGAAGTTTGCCTGGTCACCGTTGCTGGATCGCTTTGCGCTACCGTGGCTGGGCCGGCGCCGCGGCTGGATGCTGTTGACGCAGATTATCCTGTTGGCCAGCATCGCGGCACTGGGCACATTTCACCCGGCGCAATCGTTGCAGATGATAATCTATGTGGTCATCGCCATCACCGTGTCCAGCGCCAGCCAGGACATTGCCATCGACGCCTACCGGCGCGAGTTGCTGGCCGATGACGAGTTGGGCACTGGCAATGCCATCCACGTCAATGCCTATCGCATCGCTTCCTTGATCCCTGGATCGTTGGCACTGATTTTGGCTGATCACATCGCCTGGCAACAGGTGTTCTGGATCACCGGCGCGTTCATGCTGGTCGGCATCGGCATGACCTTGATGATTCGTGAGGTCAGCGATGACGCCATCGCACCGCATTCATTGCGCGCTGCAATCGTGGAACCGTTCCAGGAATTTCTAGGCCGCAACGGCTGGCAGCGAGCCGGGCTGGTGCTGCTGTTCATGCTGCTCTACAAGCTTGGGGACAACATGGCGGTGGCACTGGAAACACCGTTTTTCATCGACCAGGGCTTTAGTCTGACCGAGATCGGCTCGGTCAAGAAGCTCTCGGCGCTGTGGGCTTCGGTGCTGGGTTCGGTGGTGGGCGGCGTGGTCATGCTCAGGCTCAGTATCAACCGCGCGCTGTGGCTGTTCGGTGTGGTGCAGATTGTGTCCATTTTGGGCTACGCGGCGCTTGCCGTCAGCGGTGATTCACTGTTGATGTTGTTTGTTGCGGTCAGTTTTGAGTATTTTGG